>CALAZQ010000190.1:45000-50904 GCA_937926325.1 uncultured Planctomycetaceae bacterium
CGTCAACTCCCTGGGAAAAATGCTGAAAAAGGCAGGTTTCCGCCAGGGGTCGACTGTCTCAGCCGATCGCGGTCGAGCAGGCCACCCCTTCCTTACGCGACGCCGGCGGGAATGGTTCACCGGCGGCGTCGGGGCTCGTCCTGCTCGGCTTCAAGCGTTACCGGGATATCCAGCCGATGCCCCTGCCGCTCGACGGCAATCAGCACCCGATCTCCCGGATTTTTGGACTCGACGGCACTGAGAAAGTCATCGACTGTTTCGATCGGCACCCCGTCGACGCCGACGATCAAATCGGCAGTGGAGCGGTCGACCCGCTCGAATTCAGCCACAAATGGCCCCTGCCGCCGCCGCTCTCGCACAATCCTGAAGCCGCGAAGCCCAGCCCGCTCCGCCGGCCCGCCCGGAGCAAGCGCAGCGACCAGCAGGCCTCGCTCGGTTTGATAGACCCGGGCAATTCCGGCATCAGGCCGAACCACCCGCCCCCGTTCAATCAACTGCGGCACAATCCGACTCAGCGTTGCGGCCGGAATGGCGAACCCGACTCCCGAACTCTGGCCGGTACGGCTGGCGATGGCCGTGTTCATCCCGATCAAGAGGCTGCTCGAATCGAGCAATGGACCGCCGGAATTGCCGGGATTGATCGCAGCGTCGGTCTGGATGATCGATTTGATCGTGCGGCCGGAACGGGTCGGCAGCGACCGATTCAAACTCGAGATGATGCCGGTGGTCAGCGTCCGCTCAAGGCCGAAGGGATTGCCGATGGCGTAGACCTTCTGCCCCACCTTCAGGTCGTGAGAGGTTCCAAACCGAGCCGGCACGAGCAGTTCCTGCGGGGCATCGACCCGCAGCACCGCGACATCGGTGACCGGATCGACACCGACCAGCGTGCCGCCGTGGGACGACCCGTCGTAGAGGGTCAGGAGGATCTCTTCCGCCCCTTCGATGACATGAAAGTTCGTCAACACATGCCCCTGACGATCAATCACGATGCCTGAGCCGGCGCCTTCGGAGGGCGACTCAAGCAGAAATAAGCCGCTCGTCACCGTCGTCCTGGTGTTGATGTTGACGACACTGCGATTGACGTTTTCGTAGACCGCGATGTTGGTCTGTTCTTCCGGGGTCAACCGCCGCGGCGGCTGCACCTGGGCTTTTTCAGGCAACGCTGGCGGTTGAGCGGTTGCCTGGGCGATGGCTGTCGTGACGACAAGCAGAGTTGCCCAATTCACCCGGTCGCCGCACCATCGTGGGAACATCGCGTCGCTCGTGATCGGCCGCCGGGGTCATCGCCCGGGCCCAACGTCGGGCCGGAAGGCGGCGGGGAATCGGCTCGGCGTCACCCTAGCGAGGTCGCCGCCGACTCCTCAAGGTGGAAAAGCAGGGAAACGCTGAAAAAACCGTGGGAGATCGACGTGGCGGTGGCGGGCCGAGGAAAATACCATCAAGGCAGGTTGTTTTGATGTGCCGATTTCAGCTCCGAGCCGCCCCCGCATGAGGTTCGCCATGTCGATTCGTTTTTCCTCCCCCGTCGGCAGGCTGGCAGCCGTGACCATCCTGACGGTTGCTGCTGTCGCTCCGGCTGTCGGCATGGAGGCTGGCCACACCTGGCTGCGGGCGACCCATCAGGATGAGAGCACGCCCCCGATCACGGCCGTGGGGCTGCGAGCCTCCGGCCTGCCGGCCGAGCCATCGGCAACTCGCCTGTTGGTGCTGCTCGACACCTCGGCAAGTCAGGTCGGCCAGATTCAGCAACAATCGCTGACAGCGATCGACGGCGTCCTCGAGGCCATACGAGCCGATGACTCCGTGATGCTCGGAGCCATCGACGTCGCCTGCACGCCGTTCATGGAGGCATTTGCCCCAGCCGACGACAGACGTGTCGCGGCAGCGAGACTGGAACTCGAGCGGCGGACACCGCTGGGAAATACCGATCTGCTCGGCGGTCTCCGTTCGGCTCTCGAGCAGTTGGCAGCGGGGACCTCGCCGGGAGCGATCATCTACATCGGTGACGGCCCGGGGCTGACGGGAATCCTGCCGGAGGATTTTGCGGCAACCCTCGCGGCATGCCGGCAGCAACGGGTTTCGTTCTCGGCGGTGGCAATTGGAAACCAGATCAATTGGGCCTGCTTGGCGGCACTTGCGGCCGGGACTGGCGGCAACGTCCTCGTCCCGAACGACGTGGTGTCCCCACGCGAGGCGGGGCGAAAAATCGCCACCCAAGCCGTCGCACCAATCCTCTGGCCAGACGACAGTTCGCTCAAGCTCTCGTCGCAAGCCGAGGACACCCCCGTCGCGATGCTTCCGTTTCAATTGCCGCCGCTCCGGCACGACCGCGACTCAATCGTGCTGTTCCTCGGGCCATTGACGCCCGCTTCGATCACCGCCACAGCTGAGGCAACCCCCGGCCGGGCGAGCCCCGATTCATGGACCGAGGTCGAGTTGGCCTTCGATCTGCCGCAGCGGGAGGCCTCGAGCGACAACGCCTTTCTTGAACAGCTTGCCCGCAATGGCTTTGACACCGGTGGCATTTTTCTGCCACTTCTCGGCCAAGAAGGGCTGGAAATCGCCAAGCGGGTGATCCGTGAAGAGGCTGAGACGCTGGCGAAGCTTTCGCGTCAGGCCGAGGCATCAGGCGCCCATGCCGCGGCCAGCCGGCTGGCCGCGGCGTCGCTGCGACGGGATCCCGACAACCCCGAAGCCGCCCTCGTCCGCACCGCCAGCCAGCGCGGCGTGGCCGCCTCGCTGCCGACCCCTGCACAGCCGGTCGCCCAGCGCGGTTCGAACGAGCCGCCCGCCCCCCCCGAGCGGCTTCCCGGACCCGGCGGTCAGGCCCTGCCGGCCGGTGATCAGTCGCAGTCGGAATTGCGGGAAATCGAGAACCGCCGCCGCATCCGCAGCCAACTGCTTGAGCGGGAGACGGCGGTTGGCCTGCGCGACGCCCGCCATCTGATGGCAACCGACCCCGATGCAGCCCGCATCAACCTGAAAAACCTCCAACAGCAGGTGCGGGCCTCGACCGACCTTGACGAGGCCGTTCAGCAACGGCTGGAGCGACAAATCGAGATCAGTCTCCGCGAGTCACTCATCCGCTCCCAGGAAAAGCTCGAGCGGGATTTGGCGTTGGAGCGAACCCGGGCCGTCGCCCGCGAGCGGGACCGCGTCGCTGGTGAGCTTCGCCGCCGCGAGGAGAAGTTCAGTCAACTCGCCAAGCGCTACCACGCGCTCGTCGAAGAAGGGATCCGGGTCGGCTACCAACAGCCCACCCGGCGATTCACCGAGGCTGAACGTGACATCGGCAAGGAGATGCAACTGGAGGCACCGGACCTCTACGCCACACAGGGCATGCCGATGACCGCCCGCACGGTCGCCCGCCAGGCGCCACTCGTCGCCGGCATTCTCGACTACCACACCAAGAACACCCGCTTCCGTCGCGAGATGCAGCGGGGGTTCATGGACACCCTGCAACTTGTCGACGTCGCTGCCATTCCGTTTCCGGATGAGCCGCCGATCATCTATCCCGACCCTGCCCGCTGGCGGCGGATCACCGAACTTCGCAAGAAATACAAATCGGTCGACCTCGGTGGTGACTCTGAGGCAGAAACCAAAATTTATGAGGCACTGGAGCAGACGACCGAGAGCTTTGACCTGACCGATCAGGGCGTGACCCTGAACCAGTTCAGATCGATCATCGAGGACAAGTTTGGGATTCAGGTGCAGATTGATCCCTACCTCGTCAACGAATTCAATATCGAGCCCAACGAGCCGCCAAACCTGATCGGCAACTACAGCGGCATCTCCCTACGTTCAGTCCTCCGCCGGGCGTTGGCGACCTACGGCGAGGTGCCGCTGACCTACGTGATTCGTGACGAGGTGCTGCTGATCACCGAGAAGACCTATGCCGAGCAGAACTACATGTCGATCAAGGTCTATCCGGTGGCCGACCTGGTGATTCCGGTGAACCCAAGTGGCGGCCTCAACCCTTTCCAGACCGGAGGCGGTCTCGGTGGTGCCGGTGGCATCAACAGCGGCCAAGGCGGCGGCATTCAGGCCGGCGGCGTTGGAGGCGGTGGCATGATGGGCGGCGGCATGTTCCAGATTGCTGATGCCGATGCAGCGACCACAGGAGGCCGTCGGCCACTGAGAACCGCCGCTGCCAGCAGCAGCCAGGGATCCGCTGCAGGAACCCGCGGTCAGACAGCTCAAGCCGAGCCACTGGCGTCCAGTGCCATCCCGCTGGAAGACCTCGCCTTGGCTGAGTCGTTGCTTGAGGCCGACGACTTGGCGGCGGAACTGCGGTCCTATCTCGGGACACTACCCGGCGATTCCGCTGCGGGTGAATCGGGCACGTCACCGCTGACGTCTCAGCAGCTCGCTGTTCGCCTCGCTCGCATCCGGGCAACGGCTGCCCTGCTCGGGCGGCAAGACAGGTTCGCCGATGCAGCTGAGCTGCTGACAGCCACGATTGCCACCGGCTGTGTCGAGCCGTGGATGTATGAGTCACTCGCACTTGCCCTCGAGGGAGCGGGACAGCCGCGGGCTGAGGTTGAGCGGGCCCTGCTTTCCGCAGCCGACCTGGCGACCGACCCGGTCGACCTGCTTGCCCTGGCCAGCTACCTGGCTCGTCTCGGTTCCCAGCGGCAGGCCGTCCGCATCTGCCAGCAGGTCGCGATTCTTGAACCTGACTGCCGCGAGGCCTATGCCCTCGGCCTCAAGCTGGCAGCCGACCTCGACGACACCGCTGCCCTCAGGTGGACCTGCGCCGGCGTTCTGGCTCACGAGTGGCCCGCCGCCCAACAGGACATTGCCACCCGCGCTGCCCGTCTGGCAAAGGCGACAATCGCAGGTCTCACGGCAGACGGCAAAGAGGACGAGGCGGCCTATTTCGAGCAGGTGATCAACGCTGCTCTCGTCCGCGACATCGAACTGAAACTGACCTGGAATGGCGACGCTGACATCGACCTGCTGGTTGAAGAGCCGCCGGGGACCGTCTGCTCGGTGGCTGCCCCGCGGTCAACTTCCGGGGGGACGCTGCTGGCCGATGGTGCGGCCGAGGCCGGTGCATTGCCGTCCGGCACGAAACAAGAACAGTACGTGGCAACGGCGGCCTTCCCCGGCACCTACCGGGTGCTGGTCCGCCGGTCGAGTGGTGAGGTGACTGCCGGCCTGATTACGGCGGAGCTGACGCTTTACAAGGGAACGCCTGCGGAAGAGACGATGAAGAAACAGTTGCCGGTCGAAGGTGACGAGATGTTCTTCACGGTCGAGGTTCCAGCAGGCCGTCGGCGGCAGCCTGTGGCTGATGCCCAGGTGGCTCAGGATGTGGCAATCCAGCAGGAGGTGAGCCGGGCTATCCTGGCCCAGCAACTCACCGGCATGTCGGACCAAGACGCGGTCGATTCGCTCTCGCTGACCAGACCGCCGAAACAGCCTGCCCAGATCGGCAGCAGACCCTTTACCGGAGCGAACGCGACCGGGTTTCAACCGATCATCACAACCCTGCCGGAGGGCACGAACCTGCAGGCCATGGCCGTTGTTTCTGCCGACCGACGGTACGTCCGGATCACCTCGACGCCCTTGTTCTCTGGCATTGGCCAGGTCACCACCTTCAACTTCGCCAGTGGCGGTGCTCAGGGAACGGGTGGTGCGGGTGGCGGCGGCATGGGCGGTGGTGGCATGGGTGGCATGGGCGGTGGTGGCATGGGAGGCATGGGCGGTGGCGGCATGGGTGGCATGGGCGGTGGTGGCATGGGTGGCGGCATGGGCGGCATGGGCGGAATGGGTGGCGGCATGGGCGGCGGAATGGGCGGCATGGGTGGTTTTTGCTGGGTCGCTCGCGAGGTCTACGGTCCCGAAAACCCAAAATGGCTACTGTTTCGGGGGTGGCTTCTTCGGGATGCCCCGGACTGG
>CALAZQ010000191.1 GCA_937926325.1 uncultured Planctomycetaceae bacterium
GCCAGTGGCTCGCACCTGCATAAAATCAGAGGCATCGATAATGTCTGCCAACAGGCTGGCAAGATTACGCGGCGGCATAGATCGGAATCCGGGTGCGTTCCAGTTCTCCTCGAAACAGCGGGTTGCTGACCCCGTCAAGACTGACCAGGTCGATGCGTTCGTCAAAGATCTCGGCAAGCGATCGGTAAAGGCCGAAGAACTGCGAGGCTGGCGAACGGTCGGCGGCGAGTTCAACCAGAAAATCAATGTCGCTCGTTGCCGGGTTGTAATCGGGGCGAGCGGCGGAACCAAAAACCCAAAGCGCCCGCACGCCGTTTTCACGGCAGGCGGCTTCGACGGCGTGACGACTGTTCTCGATTGTTTCGGCAATTGTTTTCATCTGTTCCGGTGGTTGCCTTGTTCGTCTTGCACCGACGTTTACATTTTACCTAAGCGGCAGACGGCCGGCCTCGGCACCCTCACGGGAAAATCGTCTTTCCTTCCTTGATCGTCTCCACCACGTGAATGGTCTTGAGGGCCGCCGCCGGAGCGGTCAGCGGGTTCTCAGAGAGGATCACGAGGTCGGCCAGCTTACCCGGCTCGAGCGTGCCTTTGCGGGCTTCCTCACGATACTGAATGGCCGCATTGATGGTGAGAGCCTTGAGGGCCTCCAGCGGGGTGATCCGCTCGTCGGGCCCCAGCACCGAGCCGTCTCGCATGGTGCGGTTGACGGCGGTGTGTACCGTGAAGAGTTGATCAAGCGGCACGACGGAGTAGTCGGTGTGGTTGGTTGGCCGCAGCCCGAGGTCGAGTGCTGAGCGGAACGGGCTGAGCTGCTCAGCCTGGGCTCGGCCCCGATTGGCGATGTGGGCCTGCCCGAAATAAAATGTGTGGACTGTGAAGAATGATGGAATGATCTTCCAGTCGGCATACCGCTTCAGCTGGTCGGGCCGGATGAACTGCGAGTGGATGCCGACCGTCCGGCGGTCCTTCGTGAGACTGCCCGCAGCGGCATACCGGTGGGCTGCCAGCAGCATGTCGATGGCGGCGTCACCATTTGAATGGATCAGCACCTGAGCCCCATTGTCATAGGCCTGCTTGAAGATGTCGTTGAGTTCGGCCTGAGGCGAGGTCGGCTCACCCCGCCAGTGCTGCTGGCCGGCTGGTCCGCCGTTGAGGTAGGGCGTTGAGAAGAAGGCGGTGCGGCCCTGGGGAGAGCCATCGGTCAGCACCTTGATACCGCCCACGCGCAGCCGGCCACGGTAGTCATGCTCGGTGAACGGAGGCTTGTCGCCGATTGTTGCCTTGAGATCCTGGGCGAGGATGTAGGCGATTACATCAACCTCCAGCAGCCCCCGCTCCGCCGCTGCCTGCAGCAGTTTGTAGGCACCGGCGCCTGTTGCCCCTTCCTGGGCGGTGGTGATGCCGGCGGCGGCATAGGCCCGCTGGCCGGTCTTGAGAAACCCAAGCAGTTTTTCCGCCGGGGGAAGGTGGAGCCCGGTGAAGATCGGAATGAAGGCGGTTTCCATCAACAGGCCGCTCGGTTCCTGCGAGCCCGGCAGCCTGCCGATCACACCGCCTGCTGGCGTCTTGGTGGCTGCCGTGATGCCGTACCTTTTGAGTGCCGCCGAGTTGAGCACCGCACCGTGGCCGGAGACATGGAGCAAAATCACCGGATTGTCGGGAAAGGCCGGGTCGAGATCCTGCTTTGTTGGATGCCGTTTTTCAGTCAGCAGGTCGGGGTCGTAGCCATAGCCGAAAATGAACCGGCCCTCGGCCGGCTTCAGTTCTTGCTGCTTGGCCCGCAACTGCTTGACGATGTCGGCGATTGAGTGACAGGGGCCGGCCGGTGGCGAAGAGCAGTTGGCCTGCAGCGGCATCAGCACACACTGAAAGAAGTGGCTGTGGCCGTCGATGAACCCAGGCAGCAGGGCCTTGCCAGCGAGGTCGATCAGCTGTGTGTCCGGACCGGCTGCCCGCAGCAGGTCGGCCTTGCCACCGATCGCAGAGATGGTGCCGTCGGTTACGGCCAGTGCCTCGGCTTCAGGCACGCTGTCATGCATGGTTAGAATCGACCCGCCGTAGTAGATGGCGGTGGGCTGGGCGGCAGCGGCTGAGGCCGCGAGGCTGATTGCGAGGCTGAACACGACAGCGAGATGCATGGCAGAGTTCCCAGGAGTGGATGAAGGTTTCGCCGTGTCTGCGGCAGGAGTGGAGCGTATCGTCAGCCGGCCGACTGATCGCTAGGATGCGATGATCGATGAAACAAAAGGAGGCAGCGATGCATGTGGAACGGGTGAAATACCTGATCTGGGCGGCCGACACTGAGCGGGCAGTCCGATTTTACGAGACTCTGTTCGGGGCCAAAATAACGAGGCAAAATCCGGCTGTGACCGACCTCGATATCTGCGGGGCGACGATTGGCATTCACAGCGGCGGCGAGGGCAAGCGGACCTGGACCGGGCTGAGCTTTCAGGTGGCTGACGTGGTGGCCGGTGCCGCCGAGGTGACCGCTGCCGGCGGCATCCTCACCCATGAGCCGCGTGAGGAAAACGGCGAGCCGCCCCATCTGGCCATGTGCGCCGACACCGAGGGCAATGAATTCATGCTGTCGCGGAAGCGAAGCTAACGAAACGTTTGCTTTTCCTTTCAGCGAAGTCGCGGCTCCGCAAAGGAGAAAAGCCTGATGGAAAAGTTGAAAGTGCAGGCAGTTCTCGATGCCTGCCCAGCCGATGTCAATGTTGACGCATTTCTTGAGCAGGTTTGCTTGTTGGATGCGATTGAGCGCGGTGAGCGAGATATTGCTGAAGGTCGCCTGCTCGAACAAGACGCCGCGAGAGACCGACTGAAGCGATGGCTTGAGTAATTTGGTCGCTGCGGGCTATTGAGCAACTTGAGACACTCGTGGGATCTATCGCGAGCTACTCGCC
>CALAZQ010000192.1 GCA_937926325.1 uncultured Planctomycetaceae bacterium
AGGCGAAGAAAGTGATCAGATGGGGAATAACCAAAACGGACTGCCGGCAGCCAGCCGCAGTCGCCGGATCGGGATGCGGCTGTTTCTGATCTATGTGCTGCTCTATGCCGGCTTCATGGGCATCGTGCTGTTCCAGCCGGAGGCCCTTTCCTGGCGACCACTGGGCGGGGTGAATCTCGCAATCGCCTATGGCATGGGGCTGATCGTTGCGGCCTTCGTCTTGGCCCTGATCTATATGGCGGCCTGCCGCGGCGACGGCCACGACGGCTGAGACGTATTCATTTCCGAGGGATTCCATCGATGCTCTATGACTCCTCCCCGGTGGCCATCGCCATTTTTGCCTGCTTCGTGCTCGGCGTGGTCGGCCTGTCGTTCTGGCTGGGCCGCAAGGGGCAGTCCGCCAAGGGCTATTACGCCGCCCACGGTGAGATCCACTGGTTCGTCAACGGGATCGCCTTTGCGGGGGACTATCTTTCAGCCGCGTCGTTTCTCGGCATCTGCGGCATGATCGCCTTTTACGGCTACGACGGCTTCCTCTACTCCATCGGGTTCCTGGCCGGCTGGATCGTCGCCTTGTTCGTGATCGCCGAACCGATCAAGGCGCTCGGTAAGTTCACCTTTGCCGATGCCCTCGATGCCCGCTTCAACAGCCGGGGCATCAAACTGGCTGTGGCGGTTTCGACGCTGGTGGTGAGCATCTTTTACCTGATTCCCCAGATGGTCGGGGCCGGTCACCTGATCGTCCCGCTGCTCGGGCTGCCCTATGCCGCCGGCGTGATCCTGGTGGGCGTGGCGGTGACCATGATCGTGGTCACCGCCGGCATGGTCTCGACCACCTGGGTGCAGTTCATCAAGGGTTCACTGCTGGTCTTTTTCTGCGGGGTGCTGACAGTGCTGATTCTGGGCCGTGGGCTCAGCGTGAACGCCGGTCGCACCGGCAGTGAAGACCTGACCCCGCAGGTGCTGACGGTTACTCCTGACGGCCGCCGGCTGGTCAACGGCCAGCCGCAGTCGCGGGAGCATGACCTGCGGCCGGTCGGCACGATCCAGGCGCTGCCGGCCCGCTATGGCGAGGCCCGCTCGACCGGGCCGCTGCGGCCACTGGAATATCTGTCGACCCTCGAGGACTCGACCATCATCACCTGGTCAGCCAAGCGGCACAGCGACGAGGCCGGCAGCCACACCACCTTCAGCCCGACCGTCCGGGACGGCAAGGACCTGCTCAAGCCGGGCGGCTACTTCAAGGGGCTCTCCAGCGGAACCCTGACCGATCGGCTGAACTTCGCCAGCCTGATGCTCGCCCTGTTCTGCGGCACAGCCTCACTGCCCCACATCCTGATTCGTTACTACACCGTCAAGGATGCCGCCGCCGCCCGCAAGAGCACCGTGGTCGGCATCGCGGCGATCGGGGGCTTCTATGTGCTGACGCTGTTCCTGGGGCTGGGCGCGATGACCAGTGGGGCCCTCGACCCGACCAGCTCAAATATGGCGGCACCCCTGCTGGCGAAGTCATTCGGCGAAACGTTGTTCGCGGCGATTTCCGCGATCGCCTTCACGACGGTCCTCGGCACCGTCAGTGGCCTGATCATGGCCGGCAGTGGGGCGGTGGCCCACGACCTGATCGAGAACTGCTGGGGCCTGCGGATGACCGATCATGAGAAGGTCCGGACCGGCAAGATCGCCGCGGTCGGCCTCGGCATCATCGCGATGGCCCTCGGCATCCTGTTCAAAAACTTCAACGTCAGCTTCCTGGTGGGCTGGGCTTTCCACATTGCCGCCAGCGCCAACCTGCCAGCCCTGGTGATGCTGCTGTTCTGGCCGCGGACAACCAAGCAGGGGATCACCGCGGCGGTGACGGTCGGCATGCTCGCCTCCCTTGGCTGGATCCTGCTGTCGGCCGATACGTTCGAGAAGGTCTATGGCCTGCCCCGGGCCGACTCGCCGGTGCCCTTCAGCCAGCCGGGCCTCGTAACCATTCCGCTCGGCTTCCTGGTGCTGGTGGTGGTGTCACTGCTCTCGCCACCTCCAGCAACTGCTGCGGACGTTGAGCAGCCGCCGGTCAGCCCGGCAACTGGGTGACCGAGAGCACCCGGGCTGCCGTGCGACCGACAGCGATAATGGTGTGGGGGATCGAGGCATCAAAATAGATGCTGTCGCCCGGCTCAAGTGCGATCGCATCGTCGCCGTATTCGAGCCGGGCCCGGCCATCGAGCACCATCAGAAATCGTTCACCATCTTTGCTCTCAGCCCCCCGGCGTTCACCGTTACCCAGATGCAGTACCTGCGGCTGCATGGAGGCCCCGTGCCAGCCGTCGGCTAAGTGCTCAACCTTTCCAGCTGTGCCGCGGCCCCGGCCGTTGCGGCTGGGGGTCTGCTTTTGGCCCGGCTCCGCCCGGCCGTTGCCGGCCCGAACCACGATATGCCGGGGCGGAACGGTCAGCCCATCCACGAGGGTATCGACGCCGCAGCCGAGCGTCTCGGCCAGACCGACCAGCCCCTCGAGTGACGGTGATAGCTGGCCATTTTCCAGCTTCGAGAGCCAGCTGACCGTGAAGCCGGTCCGGGCGACGACGGCTTCAAGGGTCAGCCTGCGGGCCAGCCGGGCGGCTCTGACCCGGCGGCCGAGGTTGGCAAGATTGATCGAAGACGGCATCTTCTGGTGAGTCGTGAGCGGAGATCCTGCTTGCAGCGGAAGGAATTACCCTTGCTGCCGCCTTGCCGGCTGCAGTTCTACAGGACTCGCACGATCCTCTCAAGAGGGGGTCTGCCATTCGCGGTGAGTGGTCTTTCGGGGGAGCCGTCAGGAAAGGCAAAACACCCCCAAAATCGCGGCGACCGCGAAATTGGAGGTGTCGATTGGTCGATGACGGAAAACCGGCTCAGGCACCCGGCCGACGGAAGTGCCGGTAGGCCTGAAGCACGTCGTAGAGGTCGGACGAGATGGTCACCTCGTCGTCCTCGAAATCGGTCAGCCAGGTCCGGTCACTCGCCACGGCGTCGGCCAGTGTCGGCAGGATTTCGCCCAGCGTCACCCGGACGGTGTGCGGGTCGGTCGACTCGCCCAGCAGGGAAAGGCCGGCTGACTCAGTTTCGGGACCGGTATAGACACGCAATTTTCGCAGACCCATGGCAGACTCCCTCTTGCCGTGCATGCCCCATCGGGGCAGTTGATGCCTGTCCGGCAGGAGAACCACAACCGCTTCCTGCGGTCTGTGGGGTCACACGCGGGCGTGCCTCCTGCCTGGAATTGAGTATCGGCAGGCCGGGGCCTCAAGGTTTGACCGAATTCTCCAGTTATGAGGATTTTCTGCCGCCGGCCGGGTCGTTCCGCGGCTACCGGCCACGCACCTGGCCACGAATGCCTTCGCTGCTATCGCCGCGGAATCAGCCCCAGATCGAGGCCGAACACGAACAGCATCAGCGACAGCAGCAGCAGCAGGCCGAGGTAGGACAGCCCTTCGACCACCTTTTCACTCGGCGGCTTGCCCCGCACGAGTTCGTAGAGCAGGAACACCATGTGGCCACCGTCGAGTACCGGGATCGGCAGGAAGTTGATCACCGCCAGGTTCGCGCTGAGCATCGTCAGGAACAGCAGCAGCCGGCCGAGCCCTTCCTCGGCCGACTTGCCCGCCTGCTTGGCAATTTCAATCGGCCCCCCGAGCAGCCGCGGGCTGATCTGATTGCTGGTGACCTTCTGCAGAAACCGGTAGACGACCGAGAGATCTTCGCCGGTCTTGGCCAGCCCCTTGAAGAGCGCCGCCCCCACTGAGCCGGCCTGTACCAGCCGATAGACCGGCTTGAAGACGAGGCCGCGATCGACCACGAAGGCGGTGTCGTCGGCAACCGGGGCCAGCTCAACATCACGGGCCAGTCCATCAGCAGCCGCCACCGTCAGGCTCAGTCGGGTGTCGGCCGGCGACTGCTGCAGCATCGCCATCACAAACGGCCAGCTGGGCGACTCGGGCGAAAGTTCGACCCCCTGATCATTCGGCCCCGCCTTCTCGCCAGCTTTCACGAAGCGGGCCCGGGTCACTGTTTCACCCGGCTGGATACCGGCCCGGGCGGCCGGCGAATCGGCCACCACATCCAGCACCCGGGACTCAACCGTGAAGGCAATCCCGAGGCTTGAGACGGCCACCGGGCTCTGCGGCCACCGCGACTCTTCGATCCAACGGACCGGGCGGGGTGTCACCTCCACCGTTTCCGGAGCGGCTTTGCCCGCGTCGTCAGGGATCGCATCGGCCCGAACGATCCCGAGTGCAACGGTGCTGCCGGCCCGCTGCCGCAGCCGGGCATCGAGCGTGAGGGGATTGCCAATCGGGTCGCCCGCGACCGTGACCAACCGGTCACCTGGCCTCAGGCCGGCCTCCGCCGCCGGTGAATCAGCCTGCACGCTGGCGATCGGCCCAGCCGCCATCACCAGGCCCGTCCCCCGCCGCGGCTGGGCGGGGAGTTCGACGGCGATATCGAGGTTACTGTTACCCCGCCGCACCCCGAGGGTCACCGACCGATCAATCCGTTCGGCCAACTCGGCGATCAGTTCGGCATAAGTCTCCGTCGGCCTGCCCTCAACTGAAACAATCCGGTCCCCCGGTTTGAGTTCCGGCTCTGTCAGAGCCGCCGCCCCCGGCAGGCCCGGCTCGAGATCATCGGGCAGGGTCGTCGAAAAGGGGCTGGTCACACCGACGGTGGGAATGCCCAGGTCGGTGTCGGGATAGAGCGTGAGCGTCCGTTCGCTGCCGGCAGTCGGCCGGTAGACGGTGAAATCGACGCCCTGCTTGGGATCCCCCAGGGTCACCCCCTTCTGGAGATCGGTGAAGACCGGGTCGGCCTTGCCGCCGATGGCGACGATCTCGTCCCCGGTCCGCAGGCCGGCCCGCCAGGCGGCTCCCCCCGGCCGGACGCTCGAGACCTCGCAGGTGAGCTCCTCGACCCCGAGGCCGAAGGCCCAGGC
>CALAZQ010000193.1 GCA_937926325.1 uncultured Planctomycetaceae bacterium
CTTCGTGTCCTTCGTGCCTTCGTGGTGAACATCAATCGTCCTGTCGGTCTGACACTTTGACGTTCACCGCGAGCCACAGCGTCGCCAACAGGCTGAGTAGTAGCATGAGGTTCGCTCCTGCGGGCCCCGTCCTACCAGCGGGCCTCGAGGCCGAGGTTGGCACCATGCATGAACAGGCCGCCCCCGGAGACCAGGCCGGTGCCGGCGGTGGTCGTGTTGGCAAAGTCGAACTGGTCGGGGGCCAGGGCGGCACCGGTGAACCAGAACAGGTTGTAGCCAGCCCGGATGCCCCAGACCTCGGTCAGCCGGTAGATCGCCGACAGGTTGATGTCACCCACAAAGCTCACCTCGCTGCCGGTGGCCGACCGGGCACCCCGCTGCTGAAAGCCGGTGTAGTCGATCAGCGGATCTTGGATCTGCTTCTGGGCATTGCCAAGGATGCCCGCCTTGGCCCAGCTCTCGAAGGCCCAGCGGTCCCAGGTCAGCCGGCCGCGGGCCCCGATCTGGCCGCCGAAGGCGTTGTTGCGGGTGCGGACTCGATACGGCGTGAAGATCGACGATGTCGGTGTTACACAGCATTCGGTCACGATTGACGAATCTTCTTCGAGGCCGATGTAGCGGAAGCCGGCCAGCCAGTCGACCGTCAGCCAGCCGCCGGTTCGCCGCAGCAGATCGGTGGTGGTGCTGAAGACGTTGATCTCGGCACTGTTGACCGTGGAGGCATAGGTGACGATCGCTGACTCGGCATCGGCGGTCAGCACGTTGCCGATCGGGGGCGGAAACTGGATGAAGTCGGGCGGTGTCGCGGCCGTCATGGCGTCGGCGAACTGGCCGTAGACACCGAAGTAGCCGACTTCCCAGCCGCGGAGGTCGGGGTTGCGGCTGCCGTAAAAGGCCCGCACGCCCTCGCTGAAGGGAAACTGCAGGTCACGGGTCGAGAGTCTGACGTCGCTCGGGTTGCCGACGCCCACGAGCAGCGGCCGGTTGATCGTCTGATTGTCGCGGCCCCAGAAGAGGGCGTCGGTCAGCGCATAGCGGGTCCAGAGTGGCTGGGCCGCCCGGGGCAGGCCCGCGAAGGCGGTGCCATCGACGACGCTCGGAGCCGCCAGCGGCAGCCCCTCACCCATCAGCGGTGGCGGGGCGAGGTCGACCGGTGGCACCGGCGGCTCCTGGCCCCAGGCCGTCGCGGCCACCAAGATTCCGAAGACCGCGGAAACCAGGCCGCGAAGCCGGCTGCCCCCTGTATTTTTGTGACGTTCTGTTTCAAACTGCATCGGTTGGCCCCCCAGAAAAACGTTGCCGCACCGACCCCCAGCCGGTCGCGGTTATATCACCCTCAAGAGGGGGTGATTCCTTTGGGGTTGGTTTCGGCAATGCCAGCCCGCCGCTTGAGCCTATGCTCAAAAGATTCCGGCTGGTGGGTGCAGGCCGGCGGCGGGACCCGCCAGCCGACCCCGCCGAAGTCGGGAACAGAGGTCAGGCGTGAGCAGTTCGTATGAATTTGATGTGCTGGTGGTGGGCGGCGGCCATGCCGGCGTCGAGGCGGCCGCTGCTGCGGCCCGGCTTGGGGCCCGCACTGCGCTGCTGACGGCCAACTGCGACACGGTCGGCCAGATGAGCTGTAACCCGGCCATCGGCGGCGTTGGTAAGGGGCAGCTGGTCCGCGAGGTCGATGCCCTCGGCGGGCTGATGGGCCGGGCGATCGATGCCACCGGCATCCAGTACCGGGTGCTCAATCGCTCGAAGGGCCCGGCGATGCACGGCCCGCGGGCCCAGGCCGACAAGCGGCTCTACCAGCTCGAGGTCAAACACCTGGTTGAATCGACACCCAACTTGGTGCTGCGGCAGGAGCTCGTGGAGGGGCTGCGGTTCGAGCCGTTGCCGCAGGCCGCCGCCGGATCGCCGGCGTGGCGGGTGACCGGTGTCGTTGCCCGGGGCGATGTTCACTATCGAGCTACGGCCGTGGTGCTCACCACCGGCACCTTCCTGCAGGCGGTGATGCACACCGGCGAGGCCAAAACACCTGGGGGCAGGGCAGGGGAGGGGACCACCGCCGGGGTCAGCCGGTCGCTGACCGAGCTCGGCTTTCGGCTCGACCGCTTCAAGACCGGCACCCCCTGCCGGCTGCACGGCGGCACGATCGACCTGTCCCAGCTGCAGGAGCAGCCGGGGGATGCCCACCCGCAGCCCTTTTCCTTTCTGACCGACTCCATCGACCGCGACCAGCTGCCCTGCTGGATCACCCGGACGACACCCGCCATCCATGAGCTGATCCGGGCCAACCTGCACCGGGCGCCGATGTACAGCGGCCAGATCAACTCGCAGGGCCCGCGGTACTGCCCCAGCATCGAAGACAAGGTGGTGCGGTTTGCCGACAAGGAGAGCCACCAGCTCTTCCTCGAGCCAGAGGGGCGGCGGACCCATGAAGTCTATGTCAACGGCATCTCGACGAGCCTGCCGCGGGACGTGCAGGACGCGATGGTTCGCCTGGTGCCGGGCCTTGAGCGGGCCGAGATCATGCGGTACGGCTACGCCGTTGAATATGACTATGCCCCGCCCGACCAGCTGACTGCCAGCCTCGAGAGCAAGCCGGTGGCCGGGTTGTTCCTGGCCGGCCAGATCAATGGCACCACCGGCTACGAAGAGGCGGCGGCTCAGGGACTGCTCGCCGGGGCCAACGCCGCCCTGTCACTGCGGGGCGACCAGCCGCTCATCCTCAGCCGCGAGCAGTCGTACATCGGCGTCTTGATCGATGACCTCGTCACCTGCGGCGTCGATGAGCCCTACCGCATGTTCACCAGCCGGGCCGAGCACCGGCTGGCCCTGCGGCATGACAACGCCGACCGGCGGCTGACGCCGATTGCCCAGCAACTGGGACTGGCCGAGCCCGAGCGGGTCGAGCGGCTGGCCCGCAAGGCCGCTGCCATCGAGGCGACGCTCGCCCAGCTTGCCGCCCACCGTGTCGAGGGTGTCAGCCTGGCCGACCGGCTCAAGCGGCCGGAGGTTCGCTGGGCCGACTGCGTGGCCGCGGTGCCGGAACTGGCGGCAGTTGACCGGGAGGTGGCCGACCAGATCGAGAACGACATCCGCTATGCGGGCTATCTCAAGGTTGAGCAGCAGCGGATCGAGCGGCGGCGGCAGCATGGCGAGCGGCCGATTCCCGCGGGGTTTGACTATGGCGGCATCCTGCACCTGCGGGCCGAGGCGCGAGAAAAACTCGAACGCATCCGGCCCCGCACCCTCGGCCAGGCCGGCCGGGTCAGCGGCATCACTCCGGCCGACCTCGCCCTGCTGCTGTTGCACCTCGAGCGGTGAGAGCCTCAATGAAAACTTCTTCGAAGTTTTTGAGAGCGTGTTTTCGACGCGTCGGGGCATTGCCCATGCCATCTCGCCGGACGTTCGCTTCGTGCATCCTGCCCTCCACTCACTCGATGGAAACTTCGCTTCGCCATCCCGGCTGCGCTCAGTTTCCAACGCCGCTCGATTGGCATGGGCAATGCCCCTCACCGATTCAGGTTCAAGAAGTCCAATAAGAACTCCATGACGCCATGAAAATCGTCCAGATCACCGCCGGGGCAGGAGGGCGGCTCTGTGGCAGCTGCCTGCATGACAACACGCTGGTGCGGGCTCTGCGGCAGCGGGGCTGTGACGCCATGCTGCTACCGGCCTACGTGCCCACCACGACCGATGAAGAGAACGTCGCCGAGCCGACTGTGGTGATGGGGGGCATCAACGTCTACCTGCAGCAGGTTCTGCCGCTGTTTCGCCACACGCCCCGCTGGCTCGACCGGCTGTTTGATCAGCCGGCGATGTTGCGGTGGCTCTCCAGCCGGACCGGTGACGCCCGGCCGGCCGACCTCGGGCCGCTGACGGTCTCAAGCCTGCGGGGCGAGCAGGGCCATCAGCGGAAGGAGGTCGAACGGCTGGCCCGTTGGCTGGCCCGTGAGGTCCGGCCCGATGTTGTCCATCTCTCAAACGCCTTGCTGCTCGGGCTGGCCCGCCGCATTCGCCAGACGACTGGGGCGGCAATCGTAGCCAGCCTGTCGGGTGAAGATCTGTTTATTGACCAGCTGCCCGAGCCGGACCGCAGGACGGTCCGCCAGCTGCTCATCGAGCGGGCGGCCGATATCGATCGGTTCGTCGCCTTCAACGCCGCCTATGCCGAGCGGATGGCCGACATGCTCGCCTGCGACCGCGACCAGATTGAGGTCATCCCGCACGGCATCGACCCGGTGGGCTTTCCGGCTGAGCCACCTGACCTGGCGGCTCGGCGGGCTGCCCGCGGCGGCCGGCTGCTGCTCGGCTTTCTAGCCCGGGCCTGCCGTGAAAAGGGACTCGATCAGGCGATCCGAGCGGTGGGCCTACTGGTGCAGGAGGGCCATGACGTCGAACTGCTCGCTGCCGGGGCGACCGTGCCGGCCGAGGCGGCCTATCTGGCTGGCTGCCTGGCGCTGGCCGATGAACTTGGCGTTGCCGACCGGGTTCATTGGCGTGGCCAGGTGGATCGGGCCGGCAAGCTCGAATTGCTCACTTCGATCGACCTCTTCCTCATGCCGACGCCGGTGCCTGAGGCCAAGGGGCTGCCGGTCATCGAGGCCTTGGCAGCCGGGGTGCCGGTGGTGGCCTCCGCCGCCGGGGC
>CALAZQ010000194.1 GCA_937926325.1 uncultured Planctomycetaceae bacterium
CGGCCGACCATGAGGCGTGGCGGCGGGAAGAGGCGAAAAGGCGTCGAACCCCGCCTACGCCGATCCAGTACCTCGTCCCCAAAGCCTACGGTGATTCGCAGACGTCCGGCCTCAGGGCGACCGTGAAGAAGGGCCTCAACTCCGGTCCGGAGTTTCAGTTTGATCTCCGCAGCGGCTTCAGGGGCAATGAAGTCAAGAGGTGAAGATAATGACAGATTACACTCGCCGGCGTTTTCTCGTGGCTTCCGGCACCACAGGCTCGCTGCTGTTGACAGGCACCCGCAGCACGCGGGCGATCGCCGGGGCGAATGACCGCGTCCGCATCGCCGTCCTCGGTGTGAACGGTCGGGGCCGCAACCATCTCGCCGGCTTCGGTGCCATCCCTGGCGTCGAGATCGCCGCCGTCGTCGACCCCGATCAGGCGGTACTCGACCGCACGCTCACCGGCCTGGCAAAGAAAGCAGGTGATGCGCCGCTCGCCACGAAGGGAGAGCGGGATTTTCGCCGGGTGCTCGACGACCCGTCGATCGACGCAATCTCGATCGCCGCGCCCAACCATTGGCACTCGCTGATGACGATCCTCGGTGCCCAGGCGGGCAAGCACGTCTACGTGGAGAAGCCGCTCTCCCATGATGTGGCCGAGGGAAGAATCGCCGTCGAAGCCCAGAAGAAATATGGCGTCGTGGTGCAGCACGGCACGCAGCGGCGCAGCAACGCCGGCATCGCGGGGCTGCACGAGGCCCTCAAGAACGGCACGCTCCCGAAGCTCAGAATCTCATACGGCTACTGCTGCAAGCCCCGCGGCAGCATCGGCTTCAAGCCCGATGGAACCCCGCCGGCCAATCTCGACTGGGATCTGTGGAAGGGGCCGGCCGTGATCGACCGCTACAACCCCAACCTCGTCCACTACAACTGGCACTGGTTCTGGAAGACCGGCAACGGCGACCTGAACAACCAGGGCACCCACCAGCTCGACGTCGCCCGGTGGGCGATCGACGACGACCAGACGCATCCCGTGCGGGCGGTGGCGATCGGCGGCCGGTTCCTCTGGAAGGATCAGGGCCAGACGCCCAACACCATGTTCGCGATGGCCGAGTATCCCAACGGTCAGATCGTGCTCTTCAACGTCCGCAACGTGAATTACGAAGGGTATCAGCGGCAGGTGTTCAACGAATACTACCTCGAGGACGGCAGCGTAATCACCGGCGAGGGGACCTACACGATCCGGCGGCCCGGCAGCACCGTAGCCGAACCGTTGAAACTGCCCCCGGGGAAGGTGACGCCCGGCGGTGAATGGCAGAGCTTCATCACCGCGGTGCGGGCCGGCGACCCCCGGCTCGCCAACGGCAACGTGCTCGACGCCCATTACGGTTCCGTGCTCGGCCACCTGATGAACAACTCCTACCGGCTCGGTTCGGACGTGCCCTTCAACGCTCGGGCGGCCCGATTCGGCGACCGCAAGGACGTCGCCGAGCACTTCGAGAAACTGCACGCGATCATGCGGGACGGCGTCGGCATCCCCGAAGATGGCTCGACCTACCGCCTCGGCCCGACGCTCGCCTTCGACCCGGCCACCGAGCGGCACACGGGCGACCATGCCGAGGCCGCCAACGCGCTGCTTGAAGACCCGAAAAACAAAGGCTTCGAACTTCCAACGCTCGCCAACGTGTGAGCCGCATTGTCTCGCCAAACCTAAGGACTCCCTGATGCCGCCTGAGAAGTCACCGGCCAATCGTAGGCGTTTTCTCGCAGCCTCTGCCGCAGTGTCGACAGCGATGGTGACCGCAAGACTGCCCGCCTTTGCGGCGGCCGCACCTTCGCGACAGCCTCTGCAACTTGGTCTCGTGACTTACCAGTGGGGCAAGGACATGCCGCTGGCCGACCTGCTCGACGTTTGTGAGCGGACCGGGTTTGGCGGGGTCGAACTCCGCAGCACGCACGCCCACGGCGTTGAGCCGGGCATGAGCGACGACCGGCGGGCGGAGGCGAAGCGACGGCTTGCGGATAGCCCGGTGAAGCTGGTGGGCCTCGGAAGCGCCTGTGAGTATCACTCGCCCGATCAGGCGGTGGTCCGCAAAAACATCGACGACACGAAGGCGTTCGTCGATCTCTGCGCCGAACTCGGCGGCAGCGGCGTGAAGGTGCGGCCGAACGCATTGCCCGCGGAGGTGTCGGTCGAAAAGACGCTGGAACAGATCGGCAAGTCGCTCCGCGTCGTCGGTGAGTATGCGGGCAAGGCCGGCCAGCAGATCCGCCTCGAGGTCCACGGCAAGGGCACGAAGGAGATTCCGCACATGCGGCGGATCATGGAGGTGGCCGATCATCCGCAGGTGGTCGTCTGCTGGAACTGCAATCCGTCTGACCTCGCGGGGCCCGGCTTCGAGGCGAACTTCGAGATGCTGGCTCCATGGATGGGCACGGTGCACATCCATGACCTCCGACCGGGCAAGATCGACTATCCGTGGGAACAGCTCTTCGCGAAGTTGAAGAATTGCACTGCTGCCGGCTTCACCGGCTGGTGCCTGATTGAAGACGGAGCGATCCCCGCCGACATCCCGGCGGCGATGGAGGAAAACCGCCGCGAGTTCGCTCGTCTGGCGTCGTGAACCACATCAAAAACTTCTTCCACTGAGTAGCCGCCCGGCGGCCGCCGATCGCCGACGCGGGGCACCGCAGCGTTTCGGCTTACCATCTCGGGTCACATCTCACTTTTTCCCTGGAATGCCCAGGCCGAAAACGTGCGACTCAGAGGCCCTTCAGGCGACGATGGTCTTCGGTTGGGGCTCGCGGCACGCGGGATTCCGGCGACCAGCGATCCGGCACACGGTTGCTGCCGTTCTCGCGCCTTACCGATCGCCCGCCGCGATGTTTCCATCAGCAGGTCCACATTTCTTGGCAGAGGCTCGCGTAGCCGGCTAACGCAGCTTTTCGGAGGCGGCCGTGTCGAGACGGCGGAATTCTGCCACCGCTTCGCCGATGATCGCAGCGTAGAGGGCGGCGAGTTCGTCAGGCAGGTAGTCGTGTGCCACCCGGTTGCGGAGATCCCGCAGGGAAATCCATGTCGTCAGTCCGCTGATGAGCCCGACTTTCTCCATGCGAAGTAAAAGGTCACGGAATGTCTCTGAGACGTCCGCCTCGCGAACCCGCTCCCACGTGCGAAAAAACTTGAGACTCCACTCGAATGCCCGGAGGAAGCGGTCGCTCAGGGCGTCGTAGGGTTCGCGCTCCTGAGGCGAGTAGATGTGGCCCGGTCTGAACGGCCTGTAGGTTGCCGCCGAGGCGAAGACGAGTTCGAACGCTGCCCGCAGTTTGGCGTGCGAATCGGCGAGGAGCGGTTCGACGGTCATGCAATCTTCACCCTGCTGAGCGACCGTAGGAACGCCTCCTCGGCGGGAGAGAGATTTTCCGGGTCCAGCACCACCACGTCGATTCGTTCCTCACACCGAGAGAAGAACCGAGTGCTGACCCGCCGCGCGGTCTCCAGTCGGGGGCCGGTGGACAGGATCAAGAGATCGATGTCGCCACCCCGCCGCATTGGGTCGGTCCGTGAGCCGAATAACTCAATCGACGAGGCCGCGACGCCATCAATCGCCGCGGCCACCGCCGCCGCTTCGGCGTCATCCAGCCGCACACGACCCGCCCGTCGCAATCGTGAAAGTGACCGCTCGCACGCGGCGGCTGACTGAATCAAAGCGCTGTCGGTGGTCGGCATAGGGGCCGCTCCCGGAATCGCAGCGTGGCTCGTCGTCCGAACCACCTGCATTGGTGCAAGCGAGGGAAGCGATCTTCAGACACCAATATACCCAGTCATGAAACCTCAGCGTGCCCTCACACCATCTCTTCGCACGGGTCCTCCCGACCGTCGTGCAGGTCTGCGACTTTCCAGGGCGGAACGCCGAGGCGTCGCTGCACAGGCACGGCGGGCCAGCCATACCAGTGGCGAAAGGCGTGATATCCCGGGGAATCCGGCAGCGGGAAGCGATCGAAGACATCCCGCCATCCGGCGAACGTCGTCCAGTCGGCTTCTTCCGGGAAAACCCCGAAATCGAAGGCGGCGCAGATGCGGTGCAGATAATCCGCCCGTTCCTCCGGGCTCGAAAGCACGTCAGGTGGGTCGATATCGGGATAGACGGAGCGGTCGATGATCATGGCGCGGCAAAGACACGGTGATACCAATCACGGACACGCGCGGCCTGTTCCCGAGCATCCCCATTCGCGATCGTCTCGAGGGGCCGCGTCGTTTCGATCATAGCAAGGCGAGCAATGATTTTCTGCTTCGCCTCGGCAACCGTGACCCCCGGGTTTTTGGTGGTGAAAGAGTCCCAGCAGTCAGTCATGGTCATCACCTCGCGCGTGCAGATCTGATAGATGTCAAGGAAATCACGCGGTGCACCGCGTTGAACGAGCGCCGTCATCTTCGAGGCGATATTGTCGCGCAGGGTTTCGATGCAGACGGGCTGCCACACGGAAGGAATGGCGGCGTCAAGCGACAGGGTGCGGCGGCTGATCTGAAAAGAGAACTGCTTCCTGTTGTCTCGCACAAGTTCCAGGCTCTCTGTCTCGCCCCATGAACGACGGCGATAGTCGAGGCCATGTCGCGAGGCGAGCGCCTGCATGGCAGCTTCGAGAAACGACAGCACATCAGCCCGTGGTTCTGCCCGCCACCAGGCGTCAAGGTCTACCGTCGTGCGATACTCCAGGTAATGACTGAACGCGACACCGCCCCCAATCACGATCTCTGCGGCCTGAGAATGTCCGACGAGGCTTTCCAGCAATTCGCGAGAAAGCGGATGAAGGTTCTCTGGAGGGTTGGGCTGCGGCGACGACATTTGTACTATTTTCGGTCCCTTGCCGAGTCATGACAACCCTGCTGAGCGACCGCAGGAACG
>CALAZQ010000195.1 GCA_937926325.1 uncultured Planctomycetaceae bacterium
ACTCGCGGAGTTTTCTGTCGTACCCCCGGCATGAATATTTCCGCCGGCTGCTCTGTCAGATCCTTGGTGACGACGTCGAACAGGGCCTGCTGCCTGCTGACATGCCGCTGCTGGAAAACCTGGTGCGTGACATCTGCTTTGGCAACGCCGTCAATTTCTTTGGGATGCCACCGGGAGATGTCTGACCGATGGTCAATCACTCATCGGGGCATCGCAGCCAATTCCGCTTCCAGCCATGTGGTCCGCTGCTCTTCACCTTCGGCAACAGCAGCCCACTCGCGACGGATGAGGTCGGCGTCGATTTCATCTGCATTTGCAGCAAGCAGTGTGCGAATGTCCTCCTGATCCTGCGGCCGGAAAGCGACCAGCTTCGTGACAATAATCCCCTCCGGGGTCAGCACCCTCAGCGCATGCTTTTCACCCCAGGGCAGCTTTGTTGCGGCAGCGAGTGCGTGCGAGTAAAGCGGCAGCACTGGCTTGAGCCAGTCGATTCGCACAACGCCGTAGCGAAAGGCCGTCATGTGCTGCTCAACGAATTGCCGAATGACGGTTTCACGATCGAGCGAAAAACCTCGGTCAACAAGTTCATCGAGCAGTCCGGGCAACGCCAGCTGAGGGACCTCCAGCAGAACATCAACATCCTGCGTGAACCGCGGCCGGCCGCGGAGCATCGTGGCCAGGCCACCGAGCAACGCATAGCGAACACCACGATTTTCAAACACTTCGCCGAGAATCTCGACAGCGGCAACAAGATCACCGGCCAGGGAATCAGGGGGTTCCGGCATGTCGCCTCACGAACTTGGTGATTGCCTCGCGGGCTAACTCTTCCTGTCGCTGGCGATAGGCCTCGATAAAGGCCCGCTTGGGCGAGTGTTCAATCAGGCGGGCACCACCGGCAAGCGTCGACCAAATCGCCCGCAGACGCTCTGCCGGAGAATACCCGCGGAAGCGAGCCGCCTCCTCAGCTGCAACTTCAGCAGCGGCCGGGAAGTGGAGGTTACTGGGATTCATCTTCAGTCTCCAGCAGGAGATTTTGCCGGAACAATTCTCATAGCGGATTTTAGCAGACCGTCGATAAAGTCTGCCGACGCGGGATACTGCGACTGGCAAACCCCGAGTGTTTTCAGATTTTCCCAGGCCGACTCACGCTCGCCCGCATGCGTGGCCAATGGACAGGGAAGGCC
>CALAZQ010000196.1 GCA_937926325.1 uncultured Planctomycetaceae bacterium
GTGGCTGTGAGCCGAGTTGTGCCATCGAGCCCGTCTGCGGCTGTGAGCCGACCTGCGGCATGGAGCCGACCTGTGGTTGTGAGCCCAGCTGCGGCTGTGCCCCGGCCTGTGCAGCCCCGTGCATCAAGTACCGCCACAAGCATGCCCACTGCCACAAGTGCAACAGTGGCTGCTGCGAGCCGGCGATGTACCAGACGGTGCTCCACGCCACCAGCCCCGAGACCTGCTGCACCGTCTGCGTGCCGGTCTGCCTTCCCTGCTGCTGCCAGGGCTGCCCCTGCGAGAGCTCGCGGTGCACGCTGTTTGGCTGTGGCCAGGTGCGGTACGACTACGCCTGCGGCTGCTCAGTCATCGTCCGCTTCCAGAAGTGTGGCGACATTCTGGTCACCTACTGCGGCTTTTAGACCGCATCCGGCCTCGATGGATCGCCGGCTCGGGGGCGGCAAAAGTCTCGTCGCGGGGCGAGGATACGCCCAACGCTCCTCGAGCGTTCGCCGACCCCCGAGCCTCCCGTTCCTGGATTGCCCGCTTGTGGCTACGGTTCACTCGGATCGGCTGGAGGTTTCTTGAGGAAAAGCTCTCGATCGACCTGGCCCACAGATGGCGGCGATCGTGAAACTCATCAACCCGGCCGGGAGCTTCTCCCGGCCGGGTTTTTGGTTTCTCTGGCATCGGCGCGGCGGCGACTATTCCTGCTCGGCCAGCCACCGCTCGGCGTCGAGGGCTGCCATGCAGCCGGTGCCGGCTGCTGAGATCGCCTGCCGGTAGTAGTCGTCAGCCACGTCGCCGGCCGCGAAGACGCCCTCCACGTTCGTGGCGGTGCGGAAGTGCTGCTGCCAGACGATGTACTTTTTCGGCGTCAGCTCCAGCTGCCCATCGAGAAAGGCCGTGTTGGGCGTGTGGCCGATGGCCAGAAACACCCCGGCCGCCTCAAGCGTGGTCTCCTGGCCACTTTCGGTGGTGCTTGCCAGCCGCACCCCGGTCACCCCCTGCTCATCACTCCCGAGCACCTCGACCAGCTGGCTGTCGAAGTGGATCTCGATCTTCTCGTTGTCGAAGGCCCGCTGGGCCATGATCTTGCTGGCCCGCAGTTCATCGCGACGATGAATCAGATGAACGCGGCTGGCGAACTTCGTCAGATAGGTCGCCTCTTCGACCGCCGAATCACCACCACCGACCACCACCAGCGGCTGGTTGCGAAACCGCGGCAGGGCACCGTCACAGACGGCACAGGCGCTGACCCCGCGGTTCTTGAACCGTTCTTCGCTTTCCAGCCCGAGCCAGTTGGCACTCGCCCCGGTCGCCACGATCACACTGCGGGCCAGCACCTCCCCGCCCCCGGCCGGCTTCAGCCGGAACGGCCGGGCCGAGAAGTCGACCGTCGCAATGTCGTCGGTGACGACGCGGGTACCGAAGTTCACCGCCTGCTGCCGCATCAGCTCCATCAGTTCCGGACCGGTCACCCCGTGGCCATCGTGAGGGGCCATCATCATCCGCCGGTCTTTCGGCAAGGCGGAATCGAGAAAGGCCCCCAGGTCGCCGGCCGGGAAGCCGGCGTAGTTTTCGACCTCACTGGTGAGGGCGAGCTGGCCGAGCGGGAGGGTGCCAGCCATCCGATTGGCCTCGGTGATCGCCCCCTCATAGACCAGTGGCTCAAGCTGGGCCCGAGCCGCATACGTGGCGGCACACCAGCCGGCCGGCCCACTGCCAATGATGACGACGTTTTCAACCTGCTGCTCCGACATGCGGTTCTCCCTGCTGACTGACGAGCCGAGGCGGGCGACGGACAGCCCCGCCCGGCAACTCCGGCATTTTCATGACGCCGGCATGATACCCGGCCAGCGGAATTTGCGGGGCGGGCGGTCAGCTACGACCCCGGCTGCGGCAGCACCTCAAGCACCACCGGCAGCGAGCACTGCCCCCCATCGGCGTCGGCCTTGAGGTGAAACACCCGTCGGCCGGGCCGGGCAACCGGTGCGGCGGTCAGAAAAAACTCCCGCTCCTGCTGCCCCTCGACAATCAGCAGGCCGTTGAGGCCGATGTTGTCAACGAAGACCCCGTAGGGCAGGTTGCG
>CALAZQ010000197.1 GCA_937926325.1 uncultured Planctomycetaceae bacterium
CGACTGACACAGTCGCCCGGCCCCGATCGAGCTGGGCCGCCGCCGGGTCATGTAGCGTCAGGTCGGTCGGGCCTTCCAGCACGATGCGGCTGCCGGTGTCGGCAGCGACCTCCACCAGCCCGGCCAGCAGTGACAGCCGGTCGCCCGGCATGATGCTGGCATAGCGGCCAAGGGCTGGCTGCCCCTCGGCCCAGACAGGCTGCTGCACCGCGATAATTTCGGCAATCGAGCCGGCCTGCCGGGGCGGCCGCTGTTCAACCAGCGGTGGCGATAACAGGGCAACCAGCCGCTGCAGGCCACCGGCCTGCTGGCTGACCGCTCCAGCCGCGATCAACCCAACTGCCAGCAGCACGCCGGCAGCCACCCGGCCCAGCCAGCCAGCCGGCAGGGGCAGCCTCCAGCGGCGGTCGGCTGGCGGCGGCGGCAACGGCGGCAGCGTCACCTTGCCCTCATGCCAGAGCCGCAGCAGATTGACATGCAGCCAGACCAGCCGGCGATAGACCGCCCGGCTGGCATCGTCCCGCAGCAGCTCGGCCAGCTGTCGGCCCTCAGCCGCCGTCAGCCGGCCGTCGCAGAAGGCGGTGGTCAGCCGTACCAGTTCGGCATCAGCCGGTGGCCAGCTGTCGGCCAGCACCTGGTCGGTGGAGTTCATGGCTGCTGCCTCCGCGGTGCCGTCGACCTGGCCGCCGCTTGCAGGGTCTGCTCGATGCAGCGGGCCAGGGCATGGCGGATCCGCTGCAGCCGCATCGTGACGGCGGCCGGCGAGAGCGTCAGTTCGGCCGCCACCGCCTTGATCGTCTCGGCTCCCTGATAGCACCGCTGGAGCAGGCTCCGCTGCGGCGGCTGCAGCTTGGCCAGGCAGTCGGCCAGCGCCGTCAGCCGCTCGTCTGCCTCGGTGGCCAAGTCCTGCACGAACTCATCGGCCAGGGTGGCGACCAGATCGGGTGGCAGGCAGACCTGCCCCGAGCGGCGGTGGCTGCGGAGGGCATGCAGGGCCTCATTGCGGGCAAAGCCGCAGGCCCAGGCGAAGAAATCGTCGGCTGCCAAGGCCTGCTGCCGCTTTTTCCAGAGTGCCAGGCAGGTCTGCTGGAAGACGTCTTCGATGTCTGAGGGGTTGGGCAGCAGCGACCCGATGAACAGATAGAGTCGCCGCTGGTGCCGAATCAGTTCGGCAACAAAGGCGGCATCTGGGTCGTCCTCGGCTGGGCGGGCGGCCATCGGCGGCTCCTCGGGATGGGCAAACCTGCGTGCAGCCGACCGCTGGCAGTAGCCGGCTGGTGGCAACGCCCACAGTGAGAGGCTCCCGCCACCGCGGCAATCTAACTATCGGTGAAAAGCCGTTCAGGGGAAGATGCCGCCGCGGGAACCAATTCGGGAGCCGCCCTAACTCAACCGGCCGCGGCGATGATCATTCTCGACACCAATATCGTCTCCGAGCTCATGCGGTGGCTCACAAGCGATTTTGACGCGTCTCAGTGCCAGTAAAAGAAACCACTGGCCGCCGGAATTGCCCGGTTTCCGGGTTTTTGCCTAGATTGTGGAGGTGACGACGTTTTCCCGCCTGCGAGCTCCGATGACCAGCTACTCCCTGACCCACCTCCGCCAGCTCGAAGCCGAAAGCATCCACATCATCCGCGAGGTGGCCGCCGAGTTCGACAACCCGGTGATGCTCTACTCGATCGGCAAGGACTCGGCCGTGATGGTGCGGCTGGCCGAAAAGGCCTTCTATCCGGCCAAGCCCCCCTTTCCGCTGATGCACATCGACACCACCTGGAAGTTCCAGG
>CALAZQ010000198.1 GCA_937926325.1 uncultured Planctomycetaceae bacterium
TGCAGTCCTATTCCCTGACGGTTGGGTGAGGGCGGGTGAATTCGTCCCTGGGCTGGCACCGCGGCCGAAGGGCCGGCCTCTGTTGCGGCAGCATTGCGAGGGCTGCCACGGTCCCGAAGACGCGAACGCGGGCGTCCGGATTGATACGCTTCCATCAGTGATCGATTCGCTTGAGACCGCCCAGCGGTGGCAGCAGGTGCTCGATGTGCTTAACGCCGGCTCGATGCCGCCCAAAGACGAGCCCCAACTCGATTCCTCTGCCAAGCTCGAACTGCTCGACGATCTCGCCACCGCACTGGCAACTGCCCGCAAAGCCTTGGCAGATACCGGTGGTGAAATCGTGATGCGGCGGCTCAATCGCCGCGAATACGCAAATACGATTGAAAATCTCCTCGGCATACGTGTGGAACCAGAGGGGCTTCCGGCCGACTCCCAGCCCGCCGGATTTGATACGGCAGGCACCGGTCTTTTCATGTCGGCCCACCAGATCGAGATCTATTACGAACTTGCAAAACAGGCTTTGGGCGACGCCTTCAAGCGGCATGGGCGGCCCAGCAAGAGCTCCGTCGCGCATCGCGAGGTCGAAACCTGGACATGGCCACGGGCGAAAAACCTGCTTGCCCAGCGGATGGATGATCGGCGGCGCTTTGTGACGTGGGAGAAGGCAGTCATGGCAGCTGCCGGTCTGTCGGACAATGTCGCCGCCGTGGCAGCCGCACGGGCAGCCCATCCTCGGAGTGCCGCTCCGGTGCTTGAAGCTTGGGCGACGATCGCGGGTGCACCGTCACCACGTGACTTCGGCTTCGCCGATGCTGTTGCAGCGATCGCCATTGGCAGCAGCGATGATTGGAGGCACCGGGTCCCCTACTACACGGCGTACGTCGCGCACCCCGCCGCGGAAACCGGTGGTCTTTTGACCATCAATGATCCCCGGCTTGTCACCTTTGTCGATAGTCAGGTGCCACCGCATGCCCCCGCCGGCAGCTACATGCTCCGGGCGCGAGTCGCCCGGCTTAATGACGCACCACCGCATCGTCGCTTTATCGAACATGGCCTGGTCGGCCGCGATGGCCAGATTCGGCGGGCAGGTGTCTGCGAAGTGACCGGAACGCTCGACCAGCCCCAAATCATCGAAATTCCTTTTTCGACAACTGCGAACGGCTCGCGGGTGTATCGAATCCTTGAAAAGGGAACCCGCGATAGCAATGCCCAGCATCACGCCCTATTTTTTGACGCCTTCAAAAAGGACGGTGTGGGCCCGCCGTTCGCCATCTGGCTCGATTGGGTCGAAGTCGAAGGTCCGCTGCCGGCACCTCCCCCCGTGGCTCTCGCGGACCTCCTCCAGATTGTCGATGGTGATGCAAAGCACGTGTCAGTTCGCAAAGCGCTCACCGAATTTGCGTTTCATGCGTTTCGGGGGCGGGCCCCTGACGAAGCCTTTATCGACAGACTCAGCGAACTCTACCAAATGGGTCGGGGGGCGGGGCTGCCGCACGAAGTGGCTCTCATCGAGACTTTGGCGACCATTCTCGCGTCACCGAGTTTTCTTTACCTCGCCGAGCCCGCAGCGGGGGGCAGCCGTCGGCTCAGTGGAGTCGAGCTTGCCTCTCGGCTTTCTTACTTTCTTGGCAGTCGGCCGCCCGACGAGCAGCTCATCGCGTTGGGGGCCAGTGGTGAACTTGCCACGCCGGCGGTGCTCAAGGCTGAAGCTGATCGGTTGCTCGCGAATCGAGCGATACGAGATGACTTTGTGCGGGGCTTCGCCCACCAGTGGCTGGGGCTCGATCGCCTCGATTTCTTTCAGTTTGATTTCAAACGCTATCCCCAGTTTGACCTTGCTACCAAGCTGGCAGCCCGGGAGGAAATCTTTGCAACCATCGGACATCTCTTTGACGAGAACCTCAGCCTGAGGCATCTGCTCGTGAGTGATTTCGTCGTGGTGGACGCACTTATGGCCGAGTATTACGGTCTACCCGGTGTAGAAGGCGATGAGTTTCGGCCGGTCTCGTTGCCGCCGGGTTCCATCCGCGGTGGACTGCTTGGGATGGCGGCGATACTGGCGATGGGGAGCAACGGGGAACACACCAGTCCAGTCGAGCGGGGCGCCTGGGTGCTTCGCAAACTGCTTCACGATCCACCGCCTCCCGCCCCGCCCAACGTGCCGCAACTCAGTCGCCTTGACAATCAGCCAGTCACGACTCGTGAACGGATTCGCCTGCATCAGGAAGAGCCGCAGTGTGCCTCCTGTCACCGGAAGATTGATCCGGTCGGCTTTGGGTTGGAAAATTTTGACGCCGTCGGCATCTGGCGGACAACCGACTCTGCCAGAACGCCGTCTGGAAGATCGCTGACGTGGGACATCGACCCCGCCGGCAAATTTCATGATGGGCCGGAGTTTGCAGACTTCTTCGAGCTCCGCGAGATCATCGCGGGGCGGCATGCCGATTTTGCCAGAGGGTTCACCGAAGCGCTGGCGGCATATGCCCTCGGTCGGGAGATCGGTTTCACAGACGATGAACTGGTCAGCGCGATCACCGCCAGGGCATCTGCCTCCGATGATGCAATCCGCGAATTTGTCTACGGAGTGGTTCTGAGCGACGCTTTCCAACGGAAATGAGAGAAGACTGATATGCCAAATTGTCCCGACCGCCGTCGCTTTCTGCGATCCGCCACCACGCTTCTTGCGCTCCCGGCCTTTGAGTCGCTCGGCCCCCTGCGGTTCGTAAAGGCCGCTGCGTCCGGCAGCCCGCCGAAACGGCTGGTCTGTCTCGGCATCGGGTATGGAGTGACCGCCGAGACTTGGTTTCCTGCAATCGATGATGTGGGCAGTGACTACACCCTACCAGCGGGACTGGCCCCGCTCGCCCGTCATCGGAACAAGTTTTCAATCGTGCAGGGCTGTGCCCACCGTCACGCGAGTGATCCACACGGGGGCAGCACCTTTTGGCTGACGGGCGGCGCCGCAGACGGTGGCGGAGCCACCGGTTTTCAAAACTCTGTCTCGATGGATCAGGTCGCAGCCGAGCAGCTTGCAGGAGCTACACGATTTTCGTCTTTGCAACTCAATGGCTGTGAACCCGGATTGGCGGGGCCGGGGCATGGTGCCGGCCTCTCGCTTGCCTGGGATCGTCGGGGCAAGCCACTCGCTGGTTTTGATACCCCGCTCACTGCCTTTCACCAGCTTTTTACCGCTGATACGGTTCCGCTCGAGCAGCAGCAGTGGTCGATCAAGCAAAAACGGAGTGTGCTCGATAGCGTTCTTGAGGAGGCCCGCAGTCTTGAAAGCCGTCTCAAC
>CALAZQ010000199.1 GCA_937926325.1 uncultured Planctomycetaceae bacterium
ATCGCGGGCTGCCCGCAAGGCTTCGAGGACGTTGGCTGAGTTACCGCTGGTCGAGATGCCGACGACGATGTCGTTCGGCCTCACCGACGCCCGAACCTGCCGGGCAAAGATTTGTGAAAAATCGTAGTCGTTTCCGATCGCAGTCAGAATCGATGTGTTGCAGGTCAGGGCAATTGCCGGCAGCGCCCGCCGCTCTTTGAGAAATCGGCCGACGAAGTCTGCCGCAATGTGCTGGGCATCGGCCGCACTGCCACCGTTGCCGCATAGGTAGAGCGTACCCCCGCCTGAAAAACAGCAGGCAATACGGTCAGCAATCTCACCAAGGACCGACGTCTGCTGCCGCAACTGGGTAAGCACCCGGAGTCCGTCCTCTATAGCGGCGTAGATTGCGTGTCGGTCAGCGGTTTTTTTCAGTGGCTTTGCCATCACGAAAAAAAATCTAACACCAACTCGCGTGAAGCACTAGTGATCATCCCTTATTTTTGCTGGACCAAGCCACCCACCCCTCACGCTGCTTGCTCGCTCGCCGGACCGTCGGTGAGGCAGTCGTAGTCGTAAATCCAGTGATCGGGAGTCGGGGTGACTTTCTCCGCATAAAGATTGACGTGCAGCCAGGCCGGCCAGTTCTGCGTCGATTGCTCCACCCGTGAATAGATCGCTGCCGGCGAGGCATACTCAACCGCATGGACACGCATGCCCATGCTGGCCGTGAACAGCGACGCGAGGGCATCCTTTGAGAACCGAAAGTAATCGTAGGGAACCGCGTGAATTGGGAAGGTCTGGTTGGTCTGGACGAAGACAATCCCCCCAGGACGCAACGCCTTCATGATTTCGTGGGCAGCCAGCTGCGGGTATTTGAAATGCTCAAAGCCCGACTCGGTGAAGATGATGTCGAACGCCTCGCAACCGGTGAACTCGGTTAGCCGGTGCACATCAGCCACCAGGTCAACGTCGGACCCTGGCTCGAGATCGGTCCCCACCACCCGGGTCGCATGGGGAAACAGGCTGTCATGACGCGTGGAGCGACCCGGAATCGCCTGCCGAACCCCCAGCTCGAGCACCAACGGTGACGGGAGCCGCCGGGCATGGGCCAAAAACGGTGGAAATGCCTGCTCGCCCGGCCACTGCTCGCCCTCAATCAAATCGGCCACATGCTGCCAGATTTCCAGGGGTGAACCGCCAGCTGAGGCCGTCGCCGACGCCACGATTGAAGAAGTGCTCATCGCTCAGTCTCCTTGTCTGAAATCAGGTGACGAAAAAGCCCGCCACAAAAGGCCAGCCAGCGGCCCGGAGGGCGTGGCATACCCCTCTTAGTAGGGGTTCTGGGGCTGGGTGTCAAGCGTGGCTCTGCACCAGTGCAAAGACGGTTCGCCACCGGCGTTTGAACACCTCGCCACCACTGTGCGGCCTGCTTGCTCAATTCCGCGTCTGGCTTCTATCTTCAACAGGTTTTCGTTCACCCCGCTCACTGCTCCGGCCCCGAATGGCCCTCAGGATCGACCGCATGAATCCTCGCAGCCCCGACTTTATCTGCATCGGGGCGCAAAAGGCCGGAACCTCATGGCTGCGGGCGAACCTCCAGAAGCACCCGCAGATCTGGATGCCAAGTGTGCCAGAGCTGCACTACTTCGATGAGTCGCTGGTGCCCTCGATGCTGCCCCCGCCGCTGGCCCAGGAACGGACGGCAGACGATACCTGGCGGCACACCGCCCTGACCGAACTGCAGCGGTTGCTGGCCGCCGGTGACCTGGCCGGTGCAGCCAGCTGGGCCCTGCACCGCTTTGGGGACCACAACGATCAATGGTATCGGTCGTTGTTTGGCCTGGCCCCGGCAGGCCACCTCACCGGCGATGTCACCCCCAGCTACATGCTCTGCGGGCCGGATGAAATTGACCGCATGCATGCAGTCGCACCAGACGCCAAACTGCTCTTTCTGCTGCGACACCCGGTCGAAAGATTTTGGTCGCAGTGCAAGATGAAACGAGCGGCGGGTTCCTTAGCAGCAGGGGACGCCGCCGCCATCGAGTTCTTCGAGACTTCGTACGGACGCCCGCGTGGCGAGTATTCCCAGGCAATTTTGCGATTCTGTCGCCGCTTTTCACCGGCGCAGATGTTGCTTGTTTTTCATGAGGGCATTCTGCTCGACCCGGCCGCCGTGATGCAGGCGGTTCACAGTTTTCTCGGGCTGCCGCCCGTCCCACTCGATGCCGCGACACTACGAACACCCGTCAATCAGTCGGCCAGTAAGAGCCCCATGTCTGGCGACCTGCGGGGCCGGCTGGAAGCAGCCTATCGCGTCGAAATGGAGCTGTTGGCCGACGTGTTCGGTGGATATCCGGCCACCTGGCTGGGCCTGCCGGCTGGCGATGCACCTGCCGCCGTCGTTCAGCTGACGGCAGACCATGTCGATGCATTCAAGCAGCACCACCGCCAGCGCCAGGGACGGCACAGAGAACGAATTTTCTGCGTTTCCATGCAGCGAAGTGGCACCACCTCGGTCGGTGACTGGCTGGAGGCACACGGCCTGGCACGGGCCGGCTCTCCCACCGCGAGGCAACACGGATGGACCCGGCTGTGGCTTGAGGGAAACGTTGACGCAATTTTTGCCAGCGAAGCCTTCGCCAACGCCGAGGTGTTCGAAGACGACCCGTGGTGGTGTCCCGATTTCTACCGCGTTGTCGCCGAACGCTACCCCGAGGCGAAGTTCATCCTGCTGGAACGCGACCCCGACGACTGGTTCGACTCGATGTGCCACCACAGCGGCGGCAAAAACCCCGGCTGGAGTGACATTCACGCCCGCATCTATGGCCGCGAGCCAGAGCTGCAGCAACTGCTTGCCGACCAGCCCAACCTTCAGGCCGACGCCTGGGG
>CALAZQ010000200.1 GCA_937926325.1 uncultured Planctomycetaceae bacterium
GTGCGGCAGCAGCAGGAGAGATTCCGCCGCCTGCTCCCAGCGGAGCGGCTGGCGGTGATGCAGCAGCTCATCGACGACTCGTGGGCAGTGCTCAGGCAGAACCCAGCCGGTGTGACACATTTCCTGCGGCGGAACTACCGGGCCCGGGCGATCAAGCATCCCCTTGGAGCCGCTGACCAGTGAGCCCCGATCGTGGTCTGTTGGATGTGCTCACCAGGCATGGCGTGCCATTCGTCGTCATCGGTGGGCATGCTGTCAATCTTCACGGTGTGCTGCGAGCCACCGAAGACACCGACCTGCTCTGGCTCCGGTCAGGAGAGTCTGAAACACATTTGCTGGGGGCGCTCACCGAGCTTGAAGCTCGCTGGATCGGTGATGAGATCGACCCGGTGACTGGCATTGAGCGCCTCCACCCGGTCACAGAATCATTCGTGCGTTCTCAGCGGCTGATGATGCTTTGCACCAGGCTCGGATTTCTCGACCTGTTTGACTTCGTGCCGGGGTTTCCCGATGAGTCGGTCGCCGCCGTCTGGCAGACCGCACTTGAGGTAGGCGGCATCCGCTACGTCTCGCTGGCCTGGCTGCGCCGGCTCAAGCAGGCTTCGGGCCGACCGAAGGATCTGCTCGACCTTGAGCAGCTGCCGCAGGAGGGCTGAGTCGCTCGGCCGGAAATGGACTGCTGCTGCGACGAAACAACCGGCCGATGGGACTGATGAGGACCGCCGGCAGCACGACGAGGTCACCGACCAGCGCCAAGGCCACGAGCATTGCCAGCAAGATGGCGAACTGCCGGGTGGGGGCAAAGCCACTGGGAGTAAAGGTCAGGATCCCAATGCCGCAGACAACGGCTGTCTGGATGACCGGTGGGGCAGTCTGCTGAAACGAGGCCGTCACCGCGGTCATCCGGCCAGCGCGGCCGGGCGGCGATGACCGTCACCAGAGAAATTACCAGGCAGGCGGTCAAAAAGCTGGCAAAGAGATCGTGCAGCAGTGATCGCTGGATTGCATTGATCAGGGGCATCGCCCCGGTGTAGCCCGGTGTAGCTGGCTGAGATGCCCCGTGCCGTCCCGCCATGGGCTTGCACCACCGGCGCGACTGTCCGGCGGACATCCTCCAGGAATCTGCCGTAGTCGAGTCCGGCCAGCGCCGACGTGCGGGCCGTGACCCGCCAGAGCTGCCCCCCATCGGCCTCGTCGTGAATCAGCCGCATGTCAGGAAGCGTGGACAGGCTGCCGGCGAGGCGGCGGGCCAGCACCGCCTTGCGGGCCACCCGCTGAGCCGTCCCTCCGGCTGGTTCGGCAGGGGCGAACAGGGTGGCAGAGACCGTGCGACTGACTGGAGGGAGCCGCCGGAGGGTCGCGGCGACCTCGCGAACAACGTCAAGCCGCTCAGCCGTCCGCAGGCTGTCCGTGTCGGCAAACCGCAGGACCACCTCGACCGGGGCGAGGGGGCCGATGTGCTGCTCAAGCCGGCCAGTGTCGTTGATGACGCGGCTGTCGGGTGGAAACAGCGTGTCGATGCCGACCGAGGTACGGATGCCGGTAATACCAGTACCGGTCAGGACGATGCCGATGACCGCCAGGCCTGCAATCAGCTCGGCCCGGCGGCTGATGAACCCTGCCCAGGGGACACCGCGGTGAGGCAACCTTTCGGCCCGGCGCAGTGGCCAGCGGGTGAAGATTCCCGGGAACACGAGCATGCTGAGGGCCAGCGTGTCGATGACGCCGATGGCGGCGTGAAAGCCGAAGACCCGAATCGGCTCGAGGTCACTGACCACCAGCGACAACAGCCCCAGCGCCGACGTACCGGCCGACAGGCTGCAGGGCCGCCAGGCGGTTCGCACTGCCCGGCTGATGGCTCGCTGGTCAGACCGCCGGGTCTCGACAAGGTAGTTGACCAGGTGGATGCCGGCTGAGACACCGAGCGTGAGTACCAGCAGCGGCATCACGATCAGCACCGGGTTCATGCGATCGTCCCAGGCGGCCAGCGAGGCGAAAGTCAGGCCGACACAGCCCAGCGACAGACTGAACACCACGGCTGCGTAGCGAAATGACCGCAGGGCGATCCAGGTGAGGATGAAGACGATCACCGCCGCCGGACCGCCGTAGACCCCCAGGCTTTCATCGCTGGCCTCATCGACGGCAACGTTGTTGATGACCGGGCCGGCAAGGTGCAGATCGGCTGGAGCAATGCGGGCCACGCGGAGGATTGTTTCGCGAATCCAGGCCACCACTTTCCGGTGTTCCGCCAGGCCGGTGGACGAGCAGGCGAAGACGATGCAGGTCTGCTGGCCGTCGGGGCCGACCAGGAGTCCCCGCAGCCGTTCGATGGCGGTGCTTCGATCAAGTGACGCGGGTGGGGCGGTGAGGCGGTCCACGATGGTGTCGCGCTGGTCACCTCGTCGAACCAGGGCCCCTCAGCGTTCGGGAGGGCGGTGGTGTCGGTGGCCGCGTCGAGCACGCTGGCAACGGCGGCTGAGCCCAGCCGGCAGTCTGGCCAGGAGGCGACCACGACGTCACCTCTGGTAAACGCGGCCGTGAAAGCGTCATAGTCCCGGCGGGCGGGAAACGACGCCGGCACCCAGTCGATCGGCGTGGTCGACCCAGCGGCCAACAGCGAGACCGCCGCCTGCACAAACCAGGGGGCCGCAAGGGCCAGGCTGGCCAGGGTGATAAGACCGCTGAGAAAAAGCCGGCGGCCGGAGGCGGTTTCCGCAGAGTGCGCGGGTTTCCCGACGCAGATGCAGCCATGATTGCGGTGGCCTTCTCCTTTCAATTCACGCACCGCGGCGGGTGCCGGCAAGGCCCGCCCGAACCAACGTGGCAGGGATGCCGCGTCGCATGATGCCAGAAGGAGTGCCGTTTCGGAAAGCGGTGACCGTCGTCCGCCTCGGGATGCTGGGAGATGTCGAGACGGCAGTTCGGGCCTTGGGGGCAGACTGATCCCTGAGCCCCTCGGCATGTTAACGAGACATATGCATGGGCCGGTCTGCCGTCCCGCTTAGCCCAGTTCCCAGCCACTGCGATAGGCCTTGCTGATGAGTGCGTTGGCGGCAGT
>CALAZQ010000201.1 GCA_937926325.1 uncultured Planctomycetaceae bacterium
TTGCCCGGCCGGCTCATCGGCTGTCTGACTGAGCTGAGACTGCGGGATGTCGGTCATGGGGCGGCCCGCTGCGAGGAGGTGGCGGTCTGGCCCGGGTCGCGGTTGAACCAGTCAAGAATGCCGAGACTGTCGGCGGACAGCACAAAGGTCGTGTTATGGTCGAGCATCTTGCGGAGGGCTTCGACCTTCCGCAGGAAGATCGCAAAGTCCTCGTTGGCGGCGAAGCTCTGATACTCTTGCGAGGCTTCGCGGTCGCCCTGGGAGCGAATTGTCTGGGCCCGACGGTCGGCAAAGGCGAGGATGCGGTCCCGGGCACTCTCGGCTTCACTGCGAATGGCCGAGGCCTGCGCCTGCCCCTCCTGCAGGGCGTTTTCCGCGAGCCGTTCCCGGGTCTTGATCATTGTCTCGAAGACCTGTTCGGTGGTCGACTCGGGCAGCACGATCTTGTAGATGCCGACACTTTCGACCTTGATGCCATACTGCGACTGCGTCAACGACTCATCCAGCCGCAGCTTCGCCTCTTCCTCGATGGCTGGCAGCTTGATGCGATCGCGGTCGAGGTTCACCAATTCATCCAGCCGATACCGACTGATCAGGCCGCGGATTTCCCGCAGCCGGCTGGAGAGCTGCCGCTCAGCTTCTGACGGTTCTTTCAGCGTGACGTAGAAGTCAAGTGGGTTGACGATCCGCCAGGTCAGGTAGGTGCGGACGATCACACTCTTGCCGTCTGCGGTCTGCAGTTCTTCGATCGTATCCTCGAGCAGCTGGAGCCGCTTTGAATAGTGGGTCACCTTGTGAATCGGCCAGGGCAGCCGCCACTTCAGCCCCGGGGTGGACTGCACACTGCCGTCCTCAGCTCGGTCGAAGGTGGTCCGCACCGCAACCTGGTCGTAGCGAACCTGGTAGAGGAACATGTAGGACAGCAGGGCCAGGACAATGATCGACCCGACCAGTATGGTGAAGCTGTTTTTCATGGCAGCGTCTTACTCTCCCAGAAGGGTATCAATCGCAGAGGTGGCATCAGAGAGGTCCATCTCGAGAATGGGCAGGTCGTCCTGCTGGCCGGCGATCACCACCTTGCGGCGATCGGAGAGTCCCTCGGCAAGCACATCCAGAAACCGCCGCATGCGATAGTAAGCCGGCGCTGCCTGATACGAAAGCAGTTCGCCGGCGAACCGATCCCGCGCCGTTCGCTCACCGATGGCCCGGCTCCAGCGGTAGGCCCGCGCGGCATGAATGCGTTCAGCCGCTTCGCCCCGGGCATCGCTTAGCAGCAGCTCGATCTCCTGCTCTTTTTCGGCAATCTGCTGGGCGTTCTGGCGGCTGCCGGTAGACCGCAGGGCGTCGAGTTCAACGATGGCCGTGTTGATCTTGCGGCTCTGGTCGACCGAGCCGGCAACCTTGGCGAGGGTGGCGATCTCGGAACGGTAGGCTTCTTGAATGAGCGTTTCCCGTCGCTGTTCGGCTCCGATCTGCCGGTGGAAGGCTCGCGAGACCCGGCCCGGTGGTGGCTGCAACGAGGCAATGGCGACGTTGACGACTTCAAAGCCGAGGCCGAGCGAGTCAAGCCGCTGCTGCATCCGCTGTTGGAGGACAGGGCCGCCATCGGTGCGGCCGGTTGACAGCAGTTCATCGAGCGAGCGGCTGGCGAAGTAGCGATTGGCCTCTTGTTGGGCGACCGCCTCGATGGCCTCCCGCGGCGAGAGCGAGCCCTCGAGAAACTTCACCAGATCTCCCACCCGATACTGGATCACCACGTCGGCCATCACCAACGCCATGCCGGTGCCCCCGGCACCCGATTCAGGTGCGCACAGAAAGTATTCAACGCCCAGCTTGGCGGCGTTGTCATCGCCACCGGTCCAGAGCAGCGGGTCGCCCGGCTTGGTCCGGCCGAGCAGATCACTCGATACCGTCAGTTGCAGCACCTTGCCGGTCGGGTAGATCTCAGACGTCTCGAGCGGCCAGGGCCATTTCAGGTGCAGCCCGGGCCCGATGGCATCGCGGGCAAGGCCACCGAATCGCAGCACCACACCCTGCTGATCGGGTCCGACAATCACCACACAGCTGAGTGCCAGCAACACGGCGGCCGCAAAGATTGCCAGGGGCGTCATGGCCTTGCCGAGCAGCTGATAAAACCAGCTTCGTGAAACCTCGACGCCAAACTGATAGCTGATCAGCTCGCCGACCACCTGGCCGAGTGAGTCGGGTGCGGTCAGGAGGCCGAGCACCCGACTGTCGAAGGCCGGTCGGGGAATTTCCCCTGGCCGTTTGGGACGGTAGGCGGCCAGCAGTTCGGTGACGAGGATTTCGGCACCGACCAACACCATGAGCGCAGGAATGGCAGCAGCCAGCCATCCGAAAAAAGTGGTGTCCCCCAGAATGCTGGCGAGCGCCGCACCGGCGAAGATGACAGCCGCCAGCACAAAGCTGCTCATCAGATAGCTGGCGCCACCCCGCAGCAGTTGCCAGGCCCTTACCCGGGCATAGCCACTCACCCAGCGGGCTGCCACAAAGGCGACAAAGGCGATCCCGCCGGTGGCAAACATGAGGCCGACGGGGTTGCAGTCGGGTGCCAGGGCAGTGCTGTCTGCCTGTTGCTGGCCGCCGAACAGGGCGGCACGATAGCCGAGCCACAGTCCGGCAGCGATCAGATAGATCGCCACCGTGAAGCTGACGATCGGCAGTCCGTACTGATACAGCCGATCGAGCCGGGTGCGGGAGAGCTGGAGTTCATCACTGACCTCACCGAACAGGGCGGCCGAAGCGGCATCCTGCGTCGAAAGCTTCTCCGCGGCGAGGGCCTCGGCCCGCTCGGCCCGGTGCTGCTGATAAATCAACGCGAGGATGATCCAGATCGGCAGCCCGCCGAGCATGTGCCAGGTCACGGCGTGGATGGCATCACTGTCGGCCCAGACACCCACCAGACCGGTGCCGAGCGTCAACAGCAGTTGGATGACGAGACCCGAGATGGCCGCCGTGGTCGCCTTGCGGTAGGTGAGTTGGTCATCGCTCATGCCATCGATGATAGCGAGCCAACTATGAGAATTCTGTGTGAAGCAGGTGGCTCGGTTCAGACGAGTGGCCACGGGTCGGTAGGATCAATGACGAACAGGCTCGAAGCCGCACGACCGTTCGCTTCATGTCCCCCCACAATGGGTTTCGGAGGCATTCACAGCAGTCCAGCCGCCATGCCAATTTTCACCATTGCCCGCAACGGGTTTCTTGAGTCGATTCGCCAGCCGATTTATATCGTGGTGCTGCTGGGCGGCATTCTGGCGATGGTGCTCAATGTCAATCTGGCCGCCTTTTCGCTCGGCCAAGATGACAAACTGCTGGTCGATCTGGGGCTGAGCACCTTGTTCATCACGGGATTGTTGCTCGCCGCCTTCACCGCCACGAGCGTGCTTTCCAAGGAAATCGAAAACAAGACGGTGCTGACGGTTGTCAGCAAGCCGGTCGCCCGGCCGACGTTGATCGTGGGCAAGTACCTCGGTGTCGCGGCTGGCATGACGCTGGCGTACTGGGTGCTGACGGTGGTCTTTTTGCTGGCGGTACGGCACCGTCCACAGCTGGGCAACGGCTATGGCGAGGTCTTTGACGGCCCGGTGCTCACCTTCAGCCTGTTGGGGGGCGGCATCGCCCTGCTGACTGCCGGCCTGCTCAACTATCTCTACCGGCGGCCGTTCTCTTCGACCTTGGCGG
>CALAZQ010000202.1 GCA_937926325.1 uncultured Planctomycetaceae bacterium
ACCTGCTGCAACAGGTCTGCCTGGCCCTCTGGCAGAAGAAAGACAGCTATGCCCCCGACCGGCCGTTTCTGCCCTGGGCCTACGCCTTTGCCCGCAACCAGGCCCTGAAATATCTGCAGCAGCAGAGCCGGGACAGGCAGGTGGCGGTCTTTCACGGCGGGCTGCTCGAGCGGCTGGCGGTGGCGCGGGAGGCGTTTGATGCCTCGGCCGACACCAGGCGGCAGGCCCTGGCCGCCTGCCTCAAGCAGCTGCGGCCCGAACAGCGACAGCTGCTGGAAGACCGCTTTGCCGGCACACAAACCCTCAAGCAGCTTGCCGCCGCCGCCGGCGTGTCGGCCGCCTCACTCACCATGAAGCTGCAGCGGCTGAGGCATGCCTTGCTCAAGTGCGTGCAGCACAAGCTGGCTCGGGAGGAGGCGACATGAGCATGCCCGTTCCACCACTGACGGCCATCAGCCTCGCCGATCCTGATTCAGAGCTACTGCGAACGATCTGCCGGGTCTGCGACGGTCAGGCCACCCGGGCCGACATGGACCGGCTGGAACAGCGGCTAGCCGACCCGGCGGCGGTCACCCTCTATCTCGCCATCCGGGAACTCGACGCGACCCTGATCTGGAAGAATCGCTGGCGGCGGCCCTGGCAGCCGCCGCAACTGGCAGCGGCAGCTGCCGGCAGCCAGAGCAAGCGACCAACATTTGGCGACCGCCTCGAATCAGCGTTCGATCGGGTGGCCACCGCCGTCGGGACAGCTCTGCTCAGCCTGGGCCACCGGCTCGGCAGCCGTGCGGGCATCGCGGTGCTGCTGACCGTGACCATTGGGCTGGGCCTGGCCGCCGCCTGGCGGGCGGGGCTGGTCGCGGAGCCGGCCCTCCGGCTGATCAAGACGGTGTTTGAGCGGCAGCCCCCGCGACTGCCCGGCTCGGTCGCCTGCGTGACCGCCTTGCATGCTGCCACCTGGGCGAGCAACGACGACGCTGCCCAGCCTGCCGAGCCACCGACGCGGTTTGCCAGCCTGTTTCCGGGCCAGTGGTTCGACCTCGAAGCCGGGCTCGTTGAAATCAGTTTTGATGGCGGGGCGGTCGCCCTGGTCGAAGGGCCGGCCCGGTTCAGGATCGCCGCCGCTGGGGCCTGCCGGCTGGAGCTGGGCCGGCTGACGGCGACGCTCGACAAGGCGGCGGCACGGGCCGCCGGGCTCCAGGCACGGTTTGCGGTCGAAACACCGACAGCGACGGTCACCGACTTGGGCACGTCGTTCGGCGTGGCGGTGGGGGCGGCGGGCGAGACCGACGTGAGCGTGTTTGATGGCCTGGTTGAGCTGCTGCCCCGGCTGGCGGGTGATGCGAGAGCCACGGGGCTGCCGCAGCCGCTGCGGCTGGCGGCGGGCGAGTCGGCCGGTGTCGCCCCTGAACGCACGGCCAAACGGGATGCAGGCAAAAAGCGAATTGCCTTCACCAGAACGATTCCCGGGGAAGCAGCCCGGCAGCCGGCGTCATCACTCCCCGTCGCCTGGGATGACTCGCAGGCCGTGGCGGTCTTCTACGATCCGTTCGCAGGAGCGGGCGGTCTTGCCGGATCAACGCCGGCAGCCCGCGGCGGCGTGGGCGAGGCAGCCTGGCTGGCTCCTGCGGGCTGGCAGCTGGATGCAGCCGCCGGTGGGCTGGCGGCAGCCTCGGCCGGTGCGGCATTACTCCCCTTCACGCCGGAGCCCGGCCACCGCTATCGGCTGGCGGTGACGATCGAGATTCTTGACGGCGGCTTCGGCTGGGCGTCGCTGGGGTTTGCCACAACTGCCGACCCGCGGCAGCCAACGCTGTCATATGCGTGGCGTCCAGACGCAGTGCCGACTGATTCGGCCGGCACTGCCCGCGGCGGGCCGACAGCGGCCGACCGGCTGCATGGCATCCAGACCCGCCAGC
>CALAZQ010000203.1 GCA_937926325.1 uncultured Planctomycetaceae bacterium
CACCGCCGCGGTCGCTGACGCTTTGCGAATGAAGAGCAACCCGGCCCCGATCAGCAGCAACTGGCTGAGCACGTACCCCGCCAGCAGCATCAGCACGCCGCTGGTGAAGCCATAGCTGTGCAGGCCGATGCCGAGCTGGTTGGTGCCGAACCAGCTCCAGGCAGTGACAATGTTGCCGCCGAGTGCGAACAGGGCAAAGCCCCGCGGCCCGATCCAGCGGTCCCAGCGGGCATGCAGCACCGCCGCGTTCCAGAGCACGATCATCAGGGCACCATTTTCCTTCGGGTCCCAGCCCCAGAACCGGCCCCAGCTGTCGTCAGCCCAGAGCCCACCCAGCACCGTGCCGATGAAGCTGAAGAAGAGGGCGAAGCAGACCACGCCATAGCTCATCCGGTAGAGCCGGTCCTGCACCTGGGCCACCGCTGCCGGATCCCGCGATTGCGACGGCACCCAGTCGGTCCAGAGCCGATGCACGATCGCACAGGTGCCCAGCAGGCCCGCCAGGAAGGTCGCCCCATAGCCGAGTGTCACGGTAACGACATGGGTCGAGAGCCAGAACTGCGTGTCGAGCACCGCCTGCAGCACGTGCATCGTGTCGCCGGTGTCGAGGCCATAGGCGACTCCCATGCTCAGGCCTCCGGCAATCCCCGCCACCAGGTTGCCGATGCCCATGCGATAGAGCGCCTCGAGCCCAAGGCCCGCCAGCACGCAGCCCCAGCCGATAAAGATGGCTGACGAGTAGAGATTGACCACCGGCGGCCTGCCGGTGAGATAGATCCGGGCGGCGATCGCAAAGGTATGCACCAAGAGCGTGCCAAGCAGCAGCCAGCTGACAAAGCGGTTGAGTGAGTGCCGCCAGGCCAGGAAGCTGACAAACGACAGCACAATTGCCAGCAGGTAGAGCCAGCGGGAGATGCCGGTCGGGTTGAAGCCGTTGTACCAGGCCTCGAAGGCGGCCTTGTCGGCAGAGGCCTGCACCGCCGGAAAGTCGGCAATGGCTGACCGATAGGCCGCCAGCTTGCTGTTGAAGCCAGCCGGATCACCATCGACCGCCGCCTGCAGTTCCATGAAGGGCAGCAGGGCAGGGTTGGGCTGATAGGCCGGCTGGCCGTCGCGGCCATCGAACATCCGGGCCACCAGGGCGGTGCTCACCGCCGAGTAGAGCGGCTGCCACTGGGCGGCTGGGCCGGCCTGCTCATCTGCTGCGGCCTGCTTCACCGGCGGAATCATCGCGGGCGGATGGTTCTCATCGATCGCCCGGGTCCGCTGGATCATCAGCCGCATCTGCTCAATCGCCGCCTGCCGAGCCGCCTCGTCGTTCCCGGCAAGCTGCGGGGGCACCGGGGCGTCATAGGCGAAGCGAATCAGGTCGTAGGTCATCAGCTTCGAATTGATTTCGCCACATTTCTTCTGAAAGAAGGTCCGCTGCTCGGGGGGCACATCACGGGCGGCGGCAATCTGCTCCTGCAGCGCCTCGCGGCCACCCTGCAGCTCGTTAAAGGTGTAGCGATGCCCCTTGCGGCGGGTCAGGTCGAACAGGTCGAGCAGTTCAAAGGCATCGACCCGGAAGACCGGCGCGTCGGCCACCCAGTCGGCGTTGGCCATCACCGCCAGCAGCCACTCGGTGGCTGAGACGGTGCCCGTGGGCCCTTCGCCCCCCTCTGGCATCTTTACGGTGGTGCGGTTGCTCAGCAGCTGCAGGGTGTTGCGGGCCACCGTGTCGAGCGGCTTGACCCGCCCCTCGTGCATCACCGGCAGGCGGCCAGCCGCCTGCCAGTCCGCTGCAGCGGTGGCCGGCCCGCGGACTCGGGCTGCGGGCAGCACGATCAGGCCCACCAGCGACAGGGCCAACACCGGAGCCAGCCAGCCGGGTCGCTGCTGCCCCGGCTTGGCAGGCTGCGGCCGCCGCCGGCCGCGGGACGGCGGCTGCTGCTCGCCGCTTGCCGCCACCGCCCCGGCAGCCCGCTCGCGTTCGTGCCGGTCAGCAAAGCGGACAAATGTGCCACCAAAGTGAGCCAGCATGCCCCAGAAGGCGAGCACGCAGGCGACGTAGGGAATCAGCCAGCCGGCATTTTCGACCACTTGCAGTCCGGTCATCTCGCCGACCTGCCCGTCGGGCAGCTGCACCTGGGAATACTGGCTTTGATAGAAGGTCTCGCCTTTGTACCGGACCGGGTTGTTCATCCAGATCCGGCCGGGCTGTTCGGTGCCGGTGGCCGGGTCGTTGAAGGTGACGAACGACGAATAGTCGCGGGGGGTATCGCTGGCGGAGTAGTCGATGCGGCGGACGTCGTCGAGAGTGACGCTGTAGGGCTTGTACTCCCGGCGGAACCGCAGCTGCAGCCGCCAGGGCTCGCCCGCCACGTCGAGCGTGTCGCAGATGTCCCCCTCGCCCGCCATGAACAGCTGGCTGCGGTCATTGAGGAACTGACTGACCAGATAGGTGCCCAGGTCGTTCCCGGTGTCACGCTCCTTCACCCGCACGTAGGCCGAGGCAATATTGCTTCGGGATGACGCGCCCCCCTCGGGCGGCCGCTCGGTGGCGATCCAGCTGGTGCCAAAGCCAGCCGTTGCTTGGTTCTTCGCCACCGGGCCGACCCGGGTCACCAGCGAGTTGGGAAAATACTCAAGCACCTCAAGCTCAAACGGCAGGCCCTCCAGTGCGATCGGCTCCCCACCGGCGCGGGCGGCCAGCAGCCGGCCGGCGATTGCCGTGACCGCCTCAGTCTCCGCCTCGTCGTCAGCCGCCACGACTGCCAGTTCCACCTCGTCGGTCCGGCAGGCCATGGTCGAGGTCTGCCCCTCAATCAAGTTCATCCGCTCTTCAATCTGCCGGTCCCCGAAGGCGAACTGGCCAAACATCAGCAGGCCAACCGCAATGTGAATCAGCACGTTGCCGCCGCGGACACCAAAGACCATCACCAGGCCGGCCAGCAGCACGAGCGAAGCGACGCTCGACTGAATCAGCTGCCACATGATCCGCAGGCCCGGGTCGTTCATCCGCCAGGCCTCACCGCCAAACAACATGCCGGCCGCCGCCACCGCACAGCTGGCCGCCGTCACCGCCAGCCCGAGCCGCACCAGCTTGCGCTTCGCCCTCCAGGCAGCCGCCGCCAGGCCGGCCGTGCCAGCCACCGACCCGATTTGCAACAGCCGCCAGACCGTCTCGTAGGAGATCGGCGGCTTCCCTTGCAGGCCGTCGGTCTGGTGGCCGGTGAAGATCACGAGTAGTGCCAGCAGGCCGCCGACCAGCGACACCGCCGTGCCCCAGAGCAGCCGCGATCCCTTGGCGGCAATGTGAAAGCGGGTCACCTTCGCAGCAATCAGATTGATCAGCATCACCAGCCCAATCGTCGCCCCGCCGGGGAAAGGAAACCAGCCGGTCAGGCTCGACTCACCAAAAATGGTGACCGGGAAGAAGTCCGAGAAGGGCACCTTGGCCAGCCAGCTGTTGAAATACTCTGCCTTCACTTCAGGCAGGTTTTTTTCATCCTGCGCCAGCGTGCCGACAAACAGCAGGAAGGTCGCGGCCAGAAACATGACGACCGTGATCTTCAGTGAGCCGGCAGCCTTGAGCAGAGCCCAGCCTCGTTCGGCGAGTGTCACCGAAGAGGTTTCCCGTCGCGGCGTCGCAAACGACGGCAGTGGCATCGTTCCGGTGGCCATGGCTGATAGTCCTTGGGGTGAGGGAAATGGCTTGGGGTGACGTGCCCAATCCCGCGGTAGCTCGTCAGGGCATTCGCAGTGAGGCAACGAACTTCAAAAAATTGGCCCGTTCCCGACGGGCCACATCGGCCCCGCCGCGGAACTTCACAAACAGGGCCTTGCCGTCTTCCAGTGGCAGCACGCCGCCAAGGATTGCCTCGGCTGGCGGGTCTGATTCGGCCTGGTCGGGCGGTGCTGCCGCCTCAAGCAGCACGACAGTGGCCTTCCGGCCCTCGACATCGACGCTGCCGGCCTCGGCGAGTGCCCGATCGACGGTCTGGGTGATCACCTCCGGCGAGGCCTCGGCATCAAGCTGTTTCTGCCAGCGTTCAACGTTGCTGCGGAGCGTGCCCGACGCCGGGATGATCGTCACCTCCTGCCCTGCGGCAGGGTCCCCAATGGCCAGCGTCGCCAGCCGCATGCCAGCCGGGCCGGCCAACTCGCTCCAGCCCTCGGGCAGGGTATAGCTGACGCGGGGCGATTCGGTCGCCGGTCCCGCTGGACGGCCCATCGCCGCCAGGGCCGTGGCCGGCGCAATCTTTTCGCGGGGGGCGGTGTAGCGGCGGACATCGCCCGGCCGGATGGCCGACTCAGCCGTACAGCCACTCAGCAGGCCGGCGACCATGGCGGCGGCAAAAAACGCCGGCAGACGCCAGGCGACAGGGTGAGCAAACAAATTGGACGACAGCGGGTGGCGCACCGAGCGAATTCTCCAGCAGGTCAGGCAGGACGGCGGCGACACCGTCCGGAAGCGTATTGCTTCCAGCTTCCTTTCCTTATCTTACGATAGGCGGACCCAAACGCCCGAACCACAGTCGTTCCGCCCGGAAAACCCCCGCATGGCCGTCCTTTCCAGCACGACCGCACCTGTCAGCTTCGACCAGCAGACGCTGGCTGCCTGGGACCAGGAGCATGTCTGGCATGCCTTCACCCAGATGGCGGAGTATGAGCCCCTGCTGATCGAGCGGGGGGAGGGGGTGTTTCTGATCGACACGGCAGGCAACCGCTACATCGACGGCTCGGCCAGCATGTGGTGCAACGTCCACGGCCACTGCCACCCCCGGCTCGATGCCGCCCTCACCCGGCAGCTGGCCAAGGTCGCCCACACCACCAACCTCGGTCTCTCCAACCCGACGACGATCGAACTGGCTCGGCGGCTGGTGGAGATCACGCCCGCCGGCCTGGAAAAAGTCTTTTTTTCCGGCGACGGCTCGTCGGCGACCGAGGCGGCGCTCAAAATCGCTTTTCAATACTGGCGGCAGTGCGACGGGGCAGGGGGGCCGCCTCGCACCAGCTTCGTCGCTCTGGGCGAGGCCTACCACGGTGACACACTGGGGGCCATCGGTGTTGGCGGCGTCGATCGCTTCACTTCGATCTTTGCCCCGCTCACCTTCCAGGCCATCCGGGTGCCGACGCCCGGCCTGCCCGCCGGCCCCAGCCCGACTGCCGACGGTGGGCCGCGAACCGACGCCAGCAGCCAGGCCGCCACCGCCGCTGAAACCCTGGCCCGGCTGGACGAGCTCTTCAGCGAACAGGGCAGGACGATCGCCGCGGTCATCATGGAGCCCCTCGTTCAGGCAGCCGGCGGCATTCTGGTCCATCCACCAGGATTCCTCAGCGCTGTTCGCGAGCTGACCCACCGGCACGGCATCCTGCTGATCCTCGATGAGATCGCCGTCGGCTTTGGTCGCACTGGCACGATGTTCGCCTGCGAACAGGAAGGGGTCAGCCCCGACATCCTCTGCCTGGGCAAGGGCTTGACTGCGGGCTACCTGCCGATGGCCGCGACGCTCACTTCGGATGCCATCTGGCAGGCCTTCCTCGGCAGCCACGGCGATGGCCGGGCCTTCTATCACGGCCACACCTTCGGCGGCAATCCGCTGGCCGCCGCGGTGGCACTGGAATCACTGAATCTCTTTGTTGAAGAGGATCTGCTTGTAGCCCTGCCGAGCAAAATCGAACAACTCAGCTCACGACTGCAGCAGCTGACCGGGCTGCCGCATATCGGTGGCATCCGGCAGTGCGGCCTGATGGCTGGTATCGATCTGGTGGCCGACAAAGCAACCGGCCAACCCTATCCCTGGCAGGCGGGCACCGGCACGAAGGCCTGCCTGGCCGCCCGGCAGCACGGAGCCCTGCTGCGGCAACTGGGCGACACCGTAGTGATCATGCCGCCGCTTTCGATCACGGCCGCTGAGCTCGACAGCCTGATGGACGCCGCGGAGGCTGGCATTGTCGCGGTCACCGGTGATGGCTAAAGCCGCACACACCCGCCTCACTCATCGAGTGCATTGAGAAAATGCGAGCATGGTTCGCCTTCAGGCAGCAGCCGGAATCATCACCCCACGGGTGAAGACCATGGCCGCACCTGAGGCAATGATTTTCTGCCGGGCTTTCCGGTCGGCTTTGTAGCCGAAGAAGAGCGGACGGATATCGTCGTCGGGATGAGCCGAGCGGAAGCGGTCGATGACCGCCAAAAACCCCTCGACCTCCTTCAGGCTCACGGAGGCCTTGGCCTCACAGACGACGACCACCGGCTTGCCCGCGATCGTCCCCCGGACAACGACGTCAATTTCTCGATGCTTGCGGCCGATCAGCAGGTCTTCCGGGCCAGCCGATTCGATCTGCATCTGCCAATGCTTTTCAAGCAGTTCGGGCACGAGGTCGCAGGCGAAGTCTTCAAGACTGCCCCCGAGAGCGTTGGAGAGCCCGCCGACCTGCTTGGCAAGATCACGTACCGCCCACTCGGTCTGCTTCTGGGC
>CALAZQ010000204.1 GCA_937926325.1 uncultured Planctomycetaceae bacterium
CAGCCTGTTGGGGGGCGGCATCGCCCTGCTGACTGCCGGCCTGCTCAACTATCTGTACCGGCGGCCGTTCCCGTCGACCTTGGCGGTGATGCTCGGCGGGATGCTGACGGCGTCCCTCTTGATCGTCAGCTGTTTTGCACGGGACTGGTGGCCGCAAGATCCGCGAACCGACTTCAACCCGCAGTTGATGATCGGGATCGGGATGGTCTATCTGGCGATCATGGTGCTGACGGCAGTGGCGGTCGTGGCCTCCACCCGGCTGGGGCAGGTGATGACCTTGCTGGTCTGTGTCGGCGTGTTTCTGGTGGGGCTGATCGGTGAATATTTTCTCGGGCGGTCTTTGGCCGACACGGCTGGGCCACTCGAGCGGTCGCTCGTCCCGCTCTACGTCAGCATTCCGAACCTGCAGTTTTTTGGCCGGCAGACGCGCTGACGCAGGGACACGAAATCACGCTCGACTACTTCGGCGCGGTCTGCCTCTACGCGGCGATGATGATCGCGGCCCTGCTCAGCTTCGCCGTCGTGCTCTTCCAGCAGCGAGATGTGGGGTGAGGGCTGCCGATGCACCCTGTTACGCAATCGTAGAGGTGTGGTCAGCCGAACGTAAGCACAAATCGTCCCGCTGAGGACCCATTTCGCATGCCTGTGATGGCATGATTGATATCCAGCAGGGGACATGTTTTCCCGACTAGCTGTGAGAGGTTAAGCCGTTCAATGGCCGCCAACCGAACGAGGCGGGGGATGCTCGCCGTGGGATCAACGTTGCCACCGTAGGAGCCCGTGATCGTACGGTCAAAGTGAAGAGGAAGCGTGTCGAGTGCTGCCGTCGATCCGCTTGGCGGAACGCCAACAAGTACCAGGCGGCCCCCCCTGCCCAGTAGCTGGGCTGCGGCCTCGATGAGGTTGGGCACGCCGGTGTTTTCGACGACAACGTCAGCGCCGTTCTCAAGGATGCCTTTGACTTCGCCCCGAAGTTCTCCGGTTGCGGTATTGACCGTGTGACTGGCACCGAGTTGCATGGCAAGCTCCAGACGATTGGCATGCCGGTCAACGGCTATGATTGGAAATGCACCGGCCAGCACCGCGAGTTGAACGATCGAAAGGCCAACCCCGCCGCTCCCGAGGACAACGACCGACTCGCCAACGGCCAAACGGGCGTCGTTCGCGAGAACACCGGCGGCCGTCGTCACCGCACAGCCCAGGAGGGCCGCCTGGGCCGGGTCGAAATCGGCTGGGATTGCTGTGACACGGTTCTCGCTGACTACGGT
>CALAZQ010000205.1 GCA_937926325.1 uncultured Planctomycetaceae bacterium
TGTCGCAGCGGCCCACCGCCTCGAGCAGCCGGTAGTTCTGCATGTTGCGGGCCCCGATCTGCAGCACGTCGGCATAGCGGGCGACCAGCGGCACGTCCTCGGGGGCGACCACCTCGGTCACGATCGCCTGTCCAGTTTCCTCGCGGGCCTCGGCCAGCAACTTCAGGCCCTCTTCTTTGAGCCCCTGAAAGCTGTAGGGGCTGGTCCGCGGCTTGAAGGCGCCGCCCCGCAGGCCGGCCGCTCCCGCCTCCTTGACCGCCCGGGCCGAGGCGATGATCTGATCGCGGGACTCGACCGAACAGGGGCCGGCGATGACCCCCACCCGGCCGCCACCAATGACCAACGGCCCGGCTGTCACCACCGTCTGTTCCGGCTGCACCTCGCGGCTGGCCACCTTGTAGGGGGCGAGGATCGGCAAGACCCGCGAGACACCCGGCAGGGTCTCCATGCCGCTGAGGGCCGCATCTTTTTCCGCACCGACCACCGCCACCACCGTCCGTTCGGTGCCCTCGATCACATGTGGCTTGAGGCCAAGTTCTTCAACCCGCTGCGTCACCCGCCCGACCTGCTCGGGGCTCGCGGCCGCCTTCATCACAATGATCATCGCCACACTCCAAAATGTCAGCCGTCCACTGCTGCGAGCGTCCGGCAAGATGTGGTCGGTGTCAACCGCCGGGCCTACTCCGGGGCCGAGACCGGTGCGTTGCCATCCGCAAACACGGCCGGCAGTGCCTCCCCCCGCTTCTCGGCTGCCTTCCGGGTCGTGACGACAAGCTGCTCCTGCCCCTCCGCTTGCCGCACGACATAGACCAGCTTGCCGGCCCCCCCATCACTCTTCTGCAGGATCGTCAGCAGCACCCTTTCCGCCGGAACCCCCCGCTGCTCGAGGCCAAAGGACTGGTTCTTGGTGATGCCCTCAAGCTCAAGATCACCACCGGCGATTTCCATCGGAATGCCTGACTCCTCCGCCAAGAGCTGGATCGCGGTCTCCAGCGTGTCTCGGGCAAAGGCGATGTCCACCGGCCGTTGCAGCCGTTGGGCGAGCGTCTGCGGCGGTGCAACTGAAGCCGCCGCTGCTGATGCGGGCGTACCGCCCTCCGGGTCGGCGGCCATCTGCTCCAACAGCACGAATGCCGCTGCAGCAATATTGTGTCCGGCAAACTGCGGCAGATAGGAATTGGCGATGATCAGATCGCGATGCTCAATGCCGACCCGCAGCTGCCGCTCGACCAGCCGCAACAGCGACGGCAGCCGGAGGACCAGCCGCTTCCCGTAGGGGACCAGACTTCGCTGGCTGATCGCTTCTTCGGCCGCGTCGGCCAGAGCGGTCAGCCCCTCGTCAACCTGTCGCTCGAGCCCCCGCGCCGAACCGACCGCCGGGCTGACCGCATCGAGTTCGACATAGGTGCGATCATCCAGGTGCAGCGACACGGCCGCGGCCGGGCAGTCGGTGCCCACCAGCTGTTCCAGCGGTTCGAGCAGCGGCAGCATGGCGGGTGGCAACAGGCTGCGGCCGTCATGCACGAAGTAGTGGGGCGAGCCGAACAGCGTCAGCTGCCGCTGGTCATCGAGTACGGAGAGCAGCGGCCGCATGCTGCGAGGGAGCTGAGCCGAGGCACCGGCAGCAGCGACGAGGGGCTCGATCAGCGACGGCGACGTCACCACCACCTCACGGCCGGCGGCAGCCGGTGGCCGCCAGCGGGCCCAACCGCCCAGCTGCTCCACAGCTGCCACCCCCCCACTGCCAGCAGGCTCACCGACACCTGCTGCAGGCTCAACAAACCGGGCCCAGATACCGGTCAGTGGCAGCCCCTCGGCATCGGCCTGCCAGCCGATCTGCAGCTGCTCGATCGCAGAAAGCGGCTGGCCAACCAGTCGTTCAAGTTCCGCGACTGCCCGGGCGAGAGCCGCGTCGCCAGCCTTGAGCAGCAGCTGGCCATCGGCGGTGGCCAGCAGTTCGGCTGGTCGCGCCAGCAGCATCAGCTGCGAACCGGCCGGCAGATAACGGAGGGCTGGCTGCTCGCCGGCCGTCGGCGGCAGCCAGGGGAGCTGGTCATCGTTTTCCACCACGAAGCGGCCGGTCGGTTCCGCTGCAGCGTCTCCGCCGGCGGTGTCAGCCGACGGCTGCGGCTCACCGGCAGGCGGGCCCGCTGCCGGCGCAGCGGCGACGGCAGCGGGCGGCACGGCATCGTCCGTCCCGCGGCCGACGAAGAGGGCGATCATGCCGACAAGTACAACCACCGCTGCCGTCACCCCCCCGGCCACCACCGGCAGCGAGGTCCGCCGCTGACTCGCTGCTGCCGTGGGCTGCTCGGTCCGCGCTGCCGCAGCTGCTGCAATCAGGTTGGCCGCCTGAGGCCGCTCAGCCGGCAAGGCAGGGCTGACTGCGGGCTTGCCAAGACAGGCAGCAATGGCGTCGGCCGCCTCGGCGGCATCGGCATAGCGTCGGGCGGGATCGCTGGCTGTCAAATACTCAAGCAGCTGCGTGACCTCGGCGGGACAGTGCGGAAGGGGCGGCAGCGGCGGACCGGCTGCGGGAGTGGCCTGGCGAAGACAGTCCGCTGTGGCGACCGGATCGCCCTGCCAGGCCGCGAGCCGCCCGGCCAGCAGAGTGTGCAGCAGGCAGCCGAGGGCGTAGACATCTCCGGTGGGTGTCACCGGCTCGCCAGTCGTCAGCCGCTCCGGCGGCACGAAGCAGACGGCCTCGCCCAGCCGCGTTAGCGAGCGGGACTGCCGGAGTGGATCGGCCGACAGCAGCCCGAGCGGATCGCCCGCCAGCGGATGCTGGAGCAGCCGCAGCGGTTGTGGAACTTCGTCCTTCGAAATCGGCCTCACCACGTTGGCGAGCGAAATCAGCCCGTGAACACCCCCCAGCCGATGCAGCTCAGCAACAGCCCGGCAGAGCGGCAGCACCGCCTCGACCGCCTCCGCCACCGGCCAGCCGCCTCGCTGGGCAAGTTCCTCGGCAAGGCTAGGGCCGGGCAGGTCTTCACAGACGATGAAGCGGCCGCTTGCCGCCTCCTCAAGAGCCCAGGTACGCGAGAGGGCCGGGTCGGTCGCCTCTGCTGCCCGTTCGGTTCGCCGCACGACCTCGGTCCAGACCTCAACCCGCTCACACGCCGTTCGATCGAGCGGCACGAGAGCAACCCGTCGCCGCGTCGGGTCGTGCAGCGCCCGATAGATCGTCCCGCCCAGCGGGTGCTCGTGTTTCTCAAGCAGCCGGTAGTCACCGATAAAAAACGACCCACCGCCGCCGCGAGTGAGCCGCTTGGCCTGCCAGAGCGTCAGCACCCCGTGCCGCACCAGCCACTGCGCGGCGAGCGCCGTCTGCTTGTCGGCCGATTCATCGGCTGCTTTCGTTTCAGCTTCGCAGGCCGCCCGAATCTGCGGCAGCTGATCGTCAGCAATCAGCCGGCTCGCGGCGACTGCGGTCCAGAAGACATCGAGAGAAAGTGGGGGCATGGGAGCATTTGTGCGACCGGAAAACCCTGGCAATATCCTATCCGGAATCGGCGCCG
>CALAZQ010000206.1 GCA_937926325.1 uncultured Planctomycetaceae bacterium
GCGAGCCAGCCACCCCCTCGATCACCGCGAACAGGATGATCGCCAGTACCAATCGTGCCAGCGAAATGATGTTCGGGACTGTCCAGACGCGATCAAGGGCTGATGATGGTGGCATGGGTATTGTCTGCGTGAGGCTGGCCAACCGGCTTCCAGCAACTTTACCCGAGTGTGATCCTCGCTGGCCATCGCAACGATTTCACAGCGGCGGCAGGCAACCGTGAAAACCCTCGGTGTTTTCGGGTGTTCCCCAGGTCGACTTGCTGTCGCCCGCATTCGCGGGCAAGGGCGATGGATGGCTTTTTCCACGGGCAGCTAGCTTCTCGTGGGTCTGCACTCAGATCCACCAACGTGATGGCGATGCGGAGGCTTTGGCCTGCCAGCCGGCTACCGGAACTCGAGGCAGAAATAGGTGCGGCCCCCCGCCTCGGCCGTGCCGACGCCCAACCGCCGGTGGGGGGCGGCACAGGCCCAGGAACGCCTTCCCCCATCCTGCATCAAGCTGCCGATGAACTGGCCCGCAAAGTCGGTCACCGACAATCCTTCCGGGGTATCGACCGCGGCGACCAGGCAGGCAGATTTGTCAACTGTTCTCCGCTGCCGCGACATCTCACGTGCATGCGTTGCCGCCGCCCGATCGAGCTGTTCGTCGCGACGCAACGGGTTCACCCCCTCGCGACGCCGGGCATCGTTGAGCTGCTCGACAATCTCGTCGGCAAGGGTGGCAGCCGGTGGCGACCGCTGTTGCCCGCCGACACGATAGTCGAGAATGCCCTTGACCCCGCCAGCGTCATCTCGGGGCTGCACACCGATCCGCACAAACGGCCCGGTGGGTGTCACCCTGCCCTGAAACAGCCCCCCGCGCCGCTCGAGTGGTGACTTCGCCCCGCCATTATCGACGTAGACCGCGTCGCAGTCGTCCGCTCGAATCCGAAACTCGTAGGCCGTGCCCGCATTCAGTTCGCGGGCCAGCGGTGCATCGAGCAGCTTGACCTCGAGAGCATCCGGCAGAACTGCCGGCACGAATTCACGCGCCCCCTCACGGGCCGCCTGCCGCAGCTGCGCCGGCCGGGCAACCATCGAGAGCAGCGGGGGCAGAACCGGCGGAACGGCTGCGAACTCCCGCCGGGAAATGGGCTGCGGCAGCAGCTGCCACTTCGGCTGCTTCGGATAGTGGCTGAAGATGAACAGCTCAGGTGGGGGCAGAAAATAGAAGGCGACCGGCTGGCCCACCCCTTGCCGGGCATTGCCGGCCCCGGCGGCCATATAGGTGATGTCGAGCAACTGCCACCTGCCGCCGATGCGGACAGCGTTCCACTTGTGGCCGACGTCGTTGTAGCGAACGTTGCCACTCACCTCGGCTGCCTCAATTTCGATGGTGCCACAGAGCGCAACGAACAGCGCCGCATACCCCGAGCAGACCGCCTTCCCGCGGCGCATCACCGCAGCGGGCTTGTTGGCCGCAATCGCCGCAAGGGGTGCCTGCCCCGCCTGCTGCTTGGGGAACTGGTTGCGGAACATTTCGTGGTCATAGGCGATATGGCTCGCCATCCACCAGGCAATCGCCCGCACCCGCTCGAGGGGATTCCGCGCGGGCTTGATCAGCCGCTTCACAAACGCAGCGCTGTCGCCCGTGACCGGTCGCTCAATGCCGGCAACATGGGCGTCGATCGCCGTGAAGTCCGGGCCGGCCGCAGCCGCCGCAGTGGCCGGCATCACCAGAGCGGGGAATGCCACCAGGAGTGCCCCACGCAACCGCCACCAGCGGCTGCCAACCGGGCCGACTGGATGAAAAGTCATCGCTTGCCTCCATCCGCTCGTGGCAGAGAACGCGGTTCATTGCGGGGCGTTCGCCGCCAGCAAAGGAAAAGCAGCAGTCCGATACCCCGCGGCCAGGGGCATTTACCCTGCCGCCACGCCAGCCAGATCGTACCCTGCGGCGGCGACCATTTCGACCGGAATGATCCGGCCGGCCAGCGGTGTCTGGGCGGTGGTGCCCGGTGCGGTGATGTAGACCACGCAGTCGATGTCGGGGGCGTCGGCCCGGGTCCGGCCGATCCAGACGTCTTCCCGTTGGCCGCTGTGGCTGTCGACGATGCAGTCGAGGGTCTTCCCGACCTGGTCCTGCGTGAAGGCATGGGCAATCTGCTGCTGCACGGCCATCAGCTCGTCGCGGCGGGCTGTCTTGACCGCCTCGGGCAGATGGCCGTCGAGCCGCGCCGCCGGCGTGTCGGGCTCGAGTGAATAGGTGAACACCCCCAGCCGCTCAAACTGCCAGCGGTTTACAAATTCAACCAGTTCGGCGAACTGCTCGTCGGTCTCGCCCGGAAAGCCGGTGATCATCGTCGTCCGCAGGACCACCTCAGGAATCCGATCCCGGAGCTTGGCCAGCAGCTCTTCGGTCGGCCCGCGGGCCACCCGTCGCTGCATTCGTTTGAGCACCGGGTCGCTGGCATGCTGCAGCGGCATGTCGAGGTACGGCAGAATCTTGCTGCTGCCGCCGATGGTGTCGATGAGCCGGTCGCTGAAATACATCGGGTAGAGGTACATCAGCCGAATCCACTCGATGCCGTCGATTCGCTCCAGCGCCTCAAGCAAGTCGACCAGCCGCGGCTCGCCGTAGAGATCGAGGCCATAGTAGGTGGTGTCCTGGGCGACGATCACCAGCTCTTTGAGGCCATCGGCCGCGAGTTCGGTCGCCTCGGCCACCACCTGCTCAAGCGGCTTGGTGGCGTGCTTGCCTCGCATCTTTGGGATTGCGCAAAAGGTACAGGTGCGGTCACAGCCCTCCGAGATTTTCAGATAGGCCATGTGCCGCGGCGTTACCCGCATCCGGTTGCCGTCGTCGAGGGCTGTTGCCGGGGCCGGCTTGAAGACGCTTCGTTGCTCACCGAGGCTCCCGACCAGGCGTTCGGCCGCCCGGGCCACCTCGTCCCGCGAGAAGACGCCAATCACCGCATCGACGCCGGGCCGCTCATCGAGCAGCGTCTCCTTCTGCCGCTCGGCCAGGCAGCCGGCCACGATCACCCCGCGGGTGCCGCCAGCAGCCTTCAGGCCGACCATCTCATCGATCACGCCGTACGATTCGGCCCGGGATGAGTCGATAAAGGCACAGGTATTGATGATGACCAGATCGGAGCCCTCGGGCTCCGGCACAAACTGCCAGCCGTCGTCCCGCAGCAGACCGAGCATCCGCTCGCTATCGACCAGATTCTTGGGGCAGCCGAGGCTGACCAGCGAAAAGGTGCCGCGGCGGCGGGCTGGGTCGATCGGCGGCACGCTGAGCCCCACGGCGCCGCCGGTGGTTGCCCCGCCAGTTCCACAGGACTCGGCGATGTCGCCGACAATCGGAAGCTGCTGCATGCCTCAGGCCCCCGCCGGGCTGCCAGCCGCAGTGGCCCGGCTGGCAATCAGCTGATCGAGCTCCTCCCGCAGCCGCGGCAGGATGGCGTCGTAGGCGAACGCCCCCAGCGGCTCGCTCCCCTTCTTCAGGTTCACGTGCGTCGGCCCGCACCAGAGGCC
>CALAZQ010000207.1 GCA_937926325.1 uncultured Planctomycetaceae bacterium
GGCCATCGTGATGGTGGGTGAGGGCGAACATCGCCACCCTGCTCCGGCCAAGGAACTGCTTGGCAAGGACGCATCGTTGCTGGCCGAAGCTGCCGGAGCCAATGGCCATGACGGTCTCGAGCTGGTCTTTGGCGAGACCGACGTCGACAACCCGTTCGTGCCAACCGAGCAGATGATGCCGTTTCTGCCGTTTGTCCGCTGCAGTACCGCCGACGAGGCGATCCAGCGGGCCCACGAAAGCGAGCACGGCTTCCGGCACACGGCGGTGATCCACTCCAACGACGTCCGCAACATGACTCGGATGGGCCGGCTGCTCGACACGACCCTGTTTGTGAAGAACGGCCCGAGCGTCGCCGGCCTCGGCCTCGGCGGCGAGGGCTACCTGTCGTTCTCAATCGCCACGCCGACCGGCGAGGGCGTGACCACCCCGCTGACCTTCACCCGGCAGCGGCGCTGCACGCTGGTCGATGACCTCCGGGTGCTCGGCAGCCCGGCGGCGATTCGCTGAACCACTCCGCACGCTCAACACACTTTCAGCCACCCATGCAACTCGCCCAGGTCATCGGCACTGTCATCAGCACCGTCAAGCACAGCTCGCTTGCCGGGGCCAAGCTGCTGCTGGTCCAGCCGCTGCTGGCCGACGGTGTGGGTGCTGACGGCGACCCGCAGGTTGCCATCGACACCCTCGGCACCGGCAGCGGTGACCGTGTGATCATCACCAGCGACGGCCGCACCCTGCGGGACACCCTCGGCGACCCGCGGACACCCGCCCGCTGGAGCACGATTGGACTTGCCGACACCTGAGAAGCCGAGAGCTCGAAACACCGCCGAACCCAATGCCTTCACCCACCACCAGCTCCGTGACGCCACAGGATGTTGCCCGCCTTGTCAGCGAGGTGATCAACCGCATTCGCGCTGAAAGTACCACGGCGGCTCAGCCAACCTCACCCGCGACCGCCGTCGCCACCGTGACGCTCACCGAGCGAGTGGTTTCAGCCGAGATCCTTGAGCAGCTGCCTGCCAAGACAGCCGCAGTCCAGCTGCCGCGGCGGGCCGTCATCACCCCCTCGGCGAAAGATGTGGCTCGCGACCGGGGCATCAGCCTGATTCCAGCGTCAGCTGCCGCGGCTCCGCCAGCCGGCCGACCGCTGATCATCGCGCGGGCTGACTGCAAGACCGACGTCTCGGCCCTCGCCGCCCGCATCAGCCGGGCCGTTCCGCAGAGCCAGCAGCTGCCAGCGGCAGGCCTGACCGCGGCCCTCGCACAACTTGCCGACCATGCCGGCCGGGATGCCGCCCGCGGCCTGCTGATGACGGGCACCCCGGCCGTGGCCTGTATTGCCGCTAACCGGCATATCAGCCTGCGGGCCGTGACCGGCGACACCGCCGCCGGCCTTGAGGCAGCGGCAACTGCCTGCGCCGCCAATCTGCTGGTGATCGACCCGAGCCGCTTTTCGGCCACCAGCCTCGAGCGGCTGACGGTGACCTTTGCCACCCGCGCAGGCACCGTTGTCCCACCGGTGCTGAACACCACGCCGCTGCCGGCCCCGGCCGCCTGTAGCTGCCAGCACGGCCACTGATCCCAACCTGACACGACATCCGGAACCCTGCACATGCGAATCGGCCGAACCATCGGGAGTGTCACCCTGGTCAATGCCCATCCCAGCATGCGGGGCGGCATCCTGCGGCTCGTCGTGCCGCTGCGGCAGCAGGACCTCAGTGCCGAGGACGGCCCGGCCGAGCCGCTGGTCGCCTGGGACTCCCTTGGGGCGGGTGACGGCCAGTTGGTCGCCTTCAGCGAGGGCGGCGAGGCGGCACAACCGTTTCAGCCCGACCCGAAGCCGGTCGATGCCTACATCGCCGCCCTGATCGACCGGATTGACCGGCCCAAACAGACCGAACAGCCAAAAACCTGACAACCCGCCAGCCGACCGTAACCGAAACCATGGGGAATAGTTGAGCAACAGCGACAGCCCGCAGCGGCTCGCCCACCCGCAAACTCATCCAGCCACAAGCCTTTCACCCGCCCACCACTCACCCAAAACCCTGAGGAACACCAGATGGCCATCACCACCACCGACAAGTCACTCGCCGCCCTGAAGGAAGAGATCTGCGACATCGGCCGCCGGATCTACAACAAGGGCTTCGCCGCCGGCAACGACGGCAACATTTCATTCCGGCTCAATGACAACGAGGTGCTCTGCACGCCCACGCAAATTTCAAAGGGCTTCATGAAGCCGTCCGATCTCTGCATCGTCGACATGGAGGGCAATCAGCTCGCCGGCCAGCGAAAGCGGTCGAGCGAGATCCTGCTGCACCTGACAATCATGAAGGACCGGCCCGACGTCAACTCGGTCGTCCACTGCCACCCGCCGCATGCCACCGCCTTTGCCGTGGCCCGCGAGCCGATTCCGCAGTGCGTGCTGCCGGAGGTTGAGGTCTTTCTGGGTGATATCCCGATCACCAAGTACGCCACCCCCGGCAACCAGGACTTCGCCGACACGGTCCGGCCGTTCGTGAAGGACTCAAACGTTGTCATCCTCGCCAACCACGGCACGGTCAGCTTCGGCGAGTCGGTCGAGCGGGCCTACTGGTGGACCGAGATTCTCGACGCCTACTGCCGGATCCTGATGCTGGCCAAGGACCTCGGCCGGGTCACCTACCTCTCGAAGAATGAGACCCAGGAACTGCTCGACCTCAAGCAGCAGTGGGGCTTCAAGGATCCCCGGCTCGACAAGGGCATGGAGAACTGTGACATCTGCGCCAACGACGTCTTTCGGACCAGCTGGGGCAACACCGGGGTCAGCCGCCAGGCCTTCGATGCTCCGCCTCCGATGGGTGCCGAGCGGGCCGCTGCCGCCAGCGTTGACTACGAAGCGGTCGTCAAGGCGGTCACCGAACAGGTCTGCAAGGAACTCGGGTTGTCGGCCTAGCAGGCCGTGCATGTTGCAGGAGTCGAAAGGAAGAGTCTGCAGATGAATCAGCACGAAGGCACAAAGGACACACAACCCGTGCTCCGTGTGATGCATTCGCTTCATCGGCCTGCTGCCAGCACGAGGCGACGACTTCCCGAAGGAACCGATTATCGACAACGGTCGCGACGGAAGCGTCCGGTTCAGGTGCGGCTCCACGTCGGAGAACCGGCGAGTTGCCCCCAGCGTCCCGTGCGGTCCCTCCTTCGTGCCCTTCGTGCCTTCGTGGTGAACCCCACCGGCAAATCCGCAGAGGCTCATCACTCCCCCATCCAACTCACCCTCTACAAGGAGCACTCATGAAAGTCGGAATCATCGGTGGCGGCGGCATCGTCGGCGCCTCAGCGGGCTTTGCCCTGCAGCTTGGCGGGGTCGTTCACGAGATCGTTATCGTCGACGTCAACGCCGACCTGGCCGACGGTCAGGCCCTCGACATGATGCATGGCGCTCCGGCAATTGCCGATCAGGTAATCACAGCAGGTGGCTACGAAGATCTGGCCGATGCCGATCTGATCTGCATCACCGCCGGCCTCCGCCGCAAGCCCGACGAGAGCCGGCTGGCGTTGATCAACCGCAACGTCGTGCTGTTCAAATCGATTCTTGAGTCAATCAAGTCAGCCGGCCACA
>CALAZQ010000208.1 GCA_937926325.1 uncultured Planctomycetaceae bacterium
CCTCGAACGAAACCGGCCTGCCGACCAAGCGATCACAGGGCGAGGTGCTGCGGGAGCGGTACGCCGAGATCACCGCCATGGATCGGGCGATTGGAACGCTCCGCGACCACCTGGAAGCCACCGGCCTGAAGCAGAACACACTGCTGTTTTACTGCGGCGACAACGGCACCTCACCCGAGTCCGCGCTTGGCGAGCCTCACCGGGGCGTCAAGAACACTGTCTACGAAGGAGGCCTGCTGGTGCCGGGGCTCATCGAATGGCCGGCGGCGATTCCCCAGCCGACTGTTTCAAAGTTCCGGGCCTCGACCAGCGACCTGCTCCCCACACTCTGCGGCGTGCTTGAGCTGCCGCTGCCCGACCGCCCGCTCGACGGCGTGGACATCAGCCCGGCCTGGACCGACGCTGCAGCCGAGCGGCCCACGCCTCTGTTCTTCTGGAAGCTCAACGATCGCAAGCTTGCCGACCGGATCAAAGACCCCTGGATCGAGCCGGCCTGGCAGGAGGGAACGACACCGCTGGTCAAGCTTTCCGGCGGCAAACCGACCCGCAGTTTCAGGAACAACCGCTACACAAATCTCCCCGACAATTTTTCAGCCGGCAGCCGGGCCATCATTGCCGGAGACATGAAGCTGGTGCTGCATGACCGCCGCGACGGCGATACAGTCGCCGAGCTTTTCAAGCTCGCAGCCGACCCGGGCGAGACTGAGAATCTGCTGCCGGCCGCTGCAGCTGACGCCGCAGCCCTCAAGCAGCAACTCGCCGCCTGGCAGCGTGACGTCATGAACAGCCTGTCGGGAGCTGACTACAGCGAGTGATTGAGTTCCACGTGCCCAGCCTTCTTGGGAAACAGTGCTAATGAAAACTCACCGGCGGTCTTCGATACGTTCGCAGCGACTCAAGCAGGCTACTCCGATGCGTTCCCCGCCCCCAGCCATCCCGGTCTCGCGTCGACAGTTGCTCATGGCAGCTGGGGCCGCCGCTGCTGTCAGCAGTCTGCCGCTGGCACGGGCAGCTGTTCCACGGCGGGGTATTCCCCTCGGCTTTGACAACTTTGCCGTGCGGGCCTGTGGCTGGAATGCCCGGCAGTTGGTTGACCATGCCGAGGCCATCCGCTGCGACTCGCTCTTCATCACCGACTTTGGCCCACTCGAGGGCCGTTTTGATGACGCCTCACTGGCCGACCTCCGCCGCTATGCCGCCGATCGCGGCGTTGCCCTCGAACTCGGCTCCTGGAGCATCTGCCCGACCGCCAAGCGGTTCAAGGATGATTGGGGCACGGCCGAGGAGCACCTCGCCCTCGGCATCCGGATGGCCAAGGCCCTTGGTGGCAGGGCCTTCCGCGTCATTCTCGGCAGTCGCGAAGATCGCTCCAGCGAGGGCGGCATTGCCGCCCGCATTGACGACACCGTGGCGGTCCTCAAGAAGCTGCGTTCGCAGGCCATCGACAGTGGCATCACGATCGCCGTCGAAAACCATGCCGGTGATATGCGGTCAGAGGAGCTGGCCGGCCTTGTCGAGGCTGCCGGCACTGACTTTGTCGGCGTGAACTTTGACTCCGGCAACGCCTGCTGGGCCCTTGAAGATCCGCTCGCTGCCCTGGAACGCCTCGCCCCCTTCATCGTCACCACGAGCCTGCGAGATTCGATGGTCTGGGAGTCCGCCAACGGCGTCACCGTGCAATGGACGGCGATGGGTGAGGGCTGCGTGGACCTGCCGGCTTTCTTCAACCTCTTTGCCGAGAAGTGCCCCGGCGTGACCGTCAACATCGAGACCATCTCCGGCTTTGCCCGCGAGTTCCCGCTGTTTGATCAGACCTTCTGGCGGGAGTACCCCGATGTTCATGCCCGCGAACTGGCCCGGTTCTGGGCGCTGGCCCGCCGGGGGCGACCGCTGGAAGGCTTTTCCGTGCCGCCAGGCAGCGACCGTCAGGCGGCGGAACGCGAATATCAGCTTGCCGAACTCGACCGCAGCATCCGCTTCTGCCGCGACGAACTGGGGCTCGGCATCAAACCTAACTAGATTCATGGGCGAGCCGAACGCTCTGGCCTGCTATCGCCCGAGCAGGCCGCCGACGGCGACATGGAAGCCGGGCAGAACCCGGGAACTCGCCTCTGAGGCAAGGCCGTGTTCCCCCAGCACGGCATATCCATCGGAGGAGAGGCCCAGCACGGTGACCTGCCCAGCCACGGGATCAACAATCCAATATTCAGGCACACCTGCCTCGGCATAATCGCGACGCTTGTCTTCGTAGTCACGCATGCGGCTGGCTGCGTCATCGCTCACGACTTCGACGACAAGGTCGGCAGGCTCACCATACCGCTCGCCAAATCGATCGAGATGATCTGCGGTGTAGACGACGATGTCGGGTTCCCGAAACGTGGCTTCCCGGAGCCGCATCCGGTAGGGAGCGGCCACGGCATCGCCCGCACGATTGGCCCGCAAAAACTGGAGCAGGAGAGCGAGCAGGGCATGCACGACCTGCTGATGGGTCTTGGTGGGCATCGCGGGCACCTCGATCGAGCCATCAACCAGCTCCACCAGTTGGCCGAGAGACTCGGTGAAGGACAGATACGCTCCCTCGTTCCAGCCGCCCTGCGGAGGGAAAAGCGTCGCGATCGCCCAAGCCGGCTCGCGGCTTTCGACCGGATTACAGCGTGATGTGTCGACGGAGGCGGACATTAAAGAAGAAGATACGTACGTACAGTTCTTGTGTCAAGGGCACGCTTCGCCAATCGGCCAATGGTGGGCGGGAAGGTGACCTCGGTAGCAACTGCTGCGATTGTGCTCTTCACCGCAAAAGAAAAGGTGCATCAGGGGATTCTGCGCGGAGTAGGTCCGAATTTCGCTGCAGGCCGCTGCCCCGACGAATGAGGGCTGGGCATCCGCTCAATCTGAAGGGACGCAACCGTCAGCTTCTCTGCCGAAGCTCGCGACCGGGTACAACCCCCGTCCCGACGCCCCCTCCGGCTACTGACTGGTCAGGGCCGTCCGCAGAAATGCAGGCCGATTGGTCGTGATGCCGACCGCCCCCAGCCCGGCAAAGTGCTGGGCGACTCCCGGGCGATCGACAGTCCAGACATGAAACTCACCGACGCCTCCTCTCCGGAGCGTCTCGATGAAGGCCGCATCAATGACCTCTGCCCGGGCCTGCATGCCGACTCCATCGGCCCCACAGCGGCGGACCGTCTCGGCAATCGCGGCGGCGGTTGGTCGCCAGGTTCCCGACCCCTTGGACGACTCTTTGAAGGCCGTGAGCCAGTGAGCCTTCACCGCCGGCAGCCGCTCCTTGCAGGCGACAACCGTTGCCTCATCAAAGGCAATCAGAACAACCGCCGTTGGGGCTACCGCCGACTGCTCCAGATCGCGAACCAATTGCGGGACGATTTCGGGGCCGGTCTTCAGCTCGACGTATAGCCGTTTGCCGGTCGGCACGACGGCCAGCACCTCCGCAAGCGTCGGGCAGGTTTCGCCAGCAAAGCCCTCCCCCTTCCAACGGCCGTAGTCGAGCTGACGCAATCGGGCCAGTGGCGTGTCGGCCACAGGGAGTTTGACGCCACAGGTGCGGGCGGTATCCGCGTCGTGAATACAGACCACGACACCGTCGCCACTGAGGCGAAAGTCTCCTTCAATCGCATCGGCCCCCTGTTGCCAGGCCAGACGAAATGCCGCCAGCGTATTTTCCGGGGCATCATCCGATGCCCCCCGGTGGGCAGTGATCATGGAGTCCTCAGCGGCTGCGATTCCTTGGATCGCGAACAAGGCGGTCAGGGAGATACCCCACACAAGACGAGACGGGAAGGAAAGAACGATCATTAGCGAAACCACCTCAGTAAAACCATTGTTATAGCACTTGCTGTCACCCGCTGACTGCACGGACACCCCTCAGTGCAGTCTTCAAGCCGATCGAGTTCGCTCGCGGCCGAGCACTGCCTGACCGAGGGCCAGACCGCCGTCATTTGCTGGCACCTGGTGGTGCAGCAGTGGTTCGTGGCCGTTTGGCTGCAGTCGGGCGACGGCCAGCTCGACCAGCAAGGCATTCTGAAAGACACCGCCGGAGAGCCCAAGGCGGCCAGTCGCCAGACCGGCTGCACGAAGCTGGGCCGTCAGATCGAGCAGCAGGGCGGCCACAGCCTGATGAAAGTCAGCTGCCACGTCAGCCTCCGGCCGACCGGCCAGCGTGTCGGCGACAACCGCCGCCAGCAGCTGTTGCCAGCCGATCGACCAGGGCAGCCCGCGGGATTGGTCGAGCGTGAAGCAGTACCGCGTCGCGCTGCACTGCTGGCTGGCAGAAGACGCCACTGCTTCCAGCCGCAAAGCCGCCTCGGCCTCATAGCTCACTTCCTGCTTCAACCCCAGAATGGCGGCCACGGCATCAAACAGCCGGCCCATGCTGGATGTCATCACGCAGTTGAGGGTAGCTTCGAGCTGCCGTTTAAGAACATGCCTGCCGGTCTCACCAGCAGCAGCGACGCAGGCCAGCCGCTCATCCCAACCAAGCCCGGCTTCATGAAGTAACGCCAGTGCCGTCCGCCAGGGCTTACGGACGCAGGCATCACCACCGGGCAATGGAAATGCCTCCAAGGAAGCAACCCGCGTCAGCCCCGCCGCCCCCGTCACGAACACCTCGCCCCCCCAGATCGTGCCATCGCGGCCGAAGCCCGTGCCGTCAAAGCAGGCGACAGCCACCCCCGGCTGCTCGGTCACGGTCAGGCCATGCTCGGCCAGCAACGCCGCCGCGTGGGCTTCGTGGTGCTGCACCCGCAGCAGCGGCACGCCAAGCCGCTCGGCATAGCCGGCCGCCCAGTCGGCCGAGAGATAACCCGGGTGCATGTCGGCCACGACTGCCTCCGGCCGCACGGCAAGCAGCCGCTGGAAATGCTCGACCGTCCGCTCAAGCAGGCTCAACGTCTCGACACTGCCGACATCGCCAATGTGTGGACTGAGAAAGGCTTGGTCTCCTCGCGTCAGACAGAGCGTGGCTTTCAATTCACCGCCAAGGGCCAATACGTGAGGCCCGGCCTGCGGCAGCCGCACCGGCAGCGGGGCGAAGCCGCGGCTACGGCGAATTGGGAGGACCGCTCCGGCCACGCACCGAACAACCGAATCGTCGCACGGCATGACCAGCTCGCGGTCATGCAGCAGCAGGCCGTCAACCAGCGGCCCGAGCTTTTTAGCTGCCTGCTCGTTCTGCCAGGCGATCGGCTCTTCTGCGATGTTCCCGCTGGTCAACACCAGCGGCGGCAGGCCGGCGGCCAGCAGCTGCTGCAGCGGCAGGCAGGGCAGCATCACACCGACAAAGTCGTTGCCGGGTGCCACGGCGGCGTCCAGGAAGTTTGCCCCGGGCCGCTTTTGCAGCAGCACGATCGGCCGCTCGCGGCTTTCGAGCAGCCGCCGCTCCTGTTCAGAGACGACCGCAAACCGCTCGGCCACCGCGACTGACTCGACCAGCACCGCCAGTGGCTTGCCTGCCCGCTGCTTGCGGCGGCGAAGTTCGGCGACCGCTGGCCCGGTCGCATCACAGACCAGATGGAAGCCGCCAATGCCCTTCACCGCCATGATGCCGCCGTCGGCCAGCAGTTGGCGGGCAGCCGAGAGGGCCGCGTCGCGGGAGGCCTCTGCAACGGCCGGTGACGGCGATAAGCCAGCCTGCCCCGGCACCAGCCAGCTCTGCGGACCGCAGGCCGGACAGGCATTGGGCTGGGCATGAAACCGCCGGTCGGCCGGGTCGGCATACTCGGCTGCACAGGCCGGGCACATTGCAAAGGCCCGCATCGTGGTGGCTGTCCGGTCGTAGGGGAGCGACTCGATGATGGTGTACCGCGGGCCGCAGTCGGTACAGTTGGTGAAGGGATGCCGATACCGCCGGCCGGCCGGGTCGGCCACGTCGGCCAGACAGGCGTCACAGCTGCCAACGTCGGCCGGCACCACAGCGTCTTGCGGCCGGCCCTGCCGGCTGGCATGGATGACAAAGCCCTCGCCACCAGCCAGTGGCCGGTCAGCCGGGCCTTCAGCCACGGTCTCGAGATGATCAATCTGAGCCAGCGGCGGAGCCGCCTCGGCCAAACCAGCGGCAAACGCTGCCACCGCGGCTGCGGGACCGGCCACTTCAACCGTCACCCCGCCCGGGTCGTTTTCACACCAGCCGGCCAGTCCCAATCGGTTGGCCCGCCGCCAAAGAAAGGGCCGAAAGCCGACCCCCTGCACCACACCCCTGATCCGCAGCCGGCACCAGTAATCACCGCCAGGATCTGCGTGCACCGGTCAACACCTTTCTGTCAGGGCGAGTTGGCCCAGCCCTCCCCGGCCCGGGCCACCCAGGCAGCGTCGCCGTAGACACCCGCCCGCGACCAATCATACGGTTTGAAGCCGAGGGCAATCGCCGGCGACTCAGGCCGCAGCCGATAGTCCCGCTGGGCCGGATTCACAAACAGCGGATCGGCCACGACCGACCCCTGCTCGTGCCCCGCGGCCTGCCAGTCAGCCAGTGGCTTGCCCAGAAAGGTGACGGCCTCGCCCGCGGTGTTCCACCAGCAGTTGTTGCCGGTGACGGTCTGCATCTTGTCCCAGCGGCCGGTAATCGCCTTGCCGGTGGCCCAGGCAATGATGTTGTGTTCAAAGGTGAACGACAGATGATCCTCCACCCGTGTCGCCTGAATCTGCTGGTCGGTCGCATCGAGCAGCACGTTGTGGCGAATCGTGTTCTCCTTGCCGTAGTGCTGGTGAAAGCCACCTGACTTCGTGTTGTAGACGAGGTTGTGTTCAAAGGTGATGCCAGAGGACCCCTCGTCGGTGTAGAGCCCCCAACCGCCATAGGAGTGGCTGGTAATGTCGTGAAAGACGTTCCCCCGAACCACCGTGCCTTCTGACGGGCCGAGTGTGTAGATGCCGCCCATGTCAGAAAGCAGCCCCTGGCCAATCAGGTGGACGTGGTTGTCGAGAATCTGGTTGCGCTTGCAGCTGCTTTCGGCATAGCCCCACCGCCAGCCGACCGAGATGCCGGTGTAGAAGAAGTCAAAGATCTCGTTGTGGCTGACGACGTTGTCGGGGCTGTAGCCAATCCAGACGCCGACCGCGCAGGGAAACAGCCGCCCACCGTGGCGGATGATGCAGTTGTCGATGGTGTTGCCGGTGGTTTCATGGGCGGCATCCTTGGCCTTGCCCATCTCACCAATCCGAATGCCCCCGGCACCGAGGTCTTCAAGCAGGCACCGCTCGATCCGGCAGTCACGGCAGCCGGCCCGCAGCCAGAGGCCGTAACGGCCGACATGGCTGATTTCACAGTCGCGAAAGACAACGCCACGGCCACCAGTGACGGTCACAACGGCACCAATGGGTGCCGCCGCCTGGGCCGGCTCGACACCACCGGCCGGGGTGAGCAGCCGCGCATGGCGAAACGCGAGGCCCGAGAACGACAGCTGGTTGCAGAACCGTCCCGCTGCGGGTTCACCGCGAATCGTCAGCAGTTCGTCACAGACCGGCGCGATCATCTCGGCCGTCTCCAGCCGTTCGCCTGGCCGCGGCTTATAAAACAGCCGTTGCCGGTGATCGAGAAACCACTCGCCCGGTTCATCAAGAAAGCCTCGGGCGTTCTCGAGAACAAGCGTCGATTTCTGATCCCAGCGGTTCCAGGGCTTCATGCCGAGGCCGCTGGTGACGAGCCGATTGGACCCTGGCTCGACTGCTTCCAGAAACCGCTTGGTGACGTCCCACTTGTGATAGACATTCAGCAGCACATCGCTCGCAGCCTCCGGCGGCAGATTCGCCACCGTGGCAAAATCAGCCGGCAGCAGTTGCAGCGTCTGCCGGGCCCGCTGCGGCCGGCCCTTCGACCCAAGCGTTTTCAGGGCCTCCGGCGAAAGCGGCTGGCCTGCTTCATCGAGTCCAGCTTCAGTGGCAGCCACCACCGCGAAGGTGCCGACGTCAGGCTCGCGGGCCCGGACTGCCCGGCGGCCGTTGACAAACAGCTGCTCAAATCGCCACGGGTTGTTCTGCGGCAGATCGACCACCCAGAGCGCGGCGTCAGCTCCGCTTCCAGGCCGGAAACCGGTGATCCGCCGGCCGCCGCTGATCACCGGTCGGGCCCCGGGGGCCGCCTCATAGGAGACCGAAGCGGTTTTTGTTCCCCCATCTTCCGGACCGAGGACGAATGGCTCTTGAACAAAATAGATTCCATCAGCCACCACCACCCGCACCGGCTCATCGCGGCGGCCGCTGTCGGCTGCCCGCAGTTCCCGCACCCGGTCGCGGGCCCGGCTGAGGCTGGCCACCGGCCCGTCGGTGCGGTCGGCATTGGGCTGGGGCAGGCTGCCGCTCCAACTGTCATCGCCAGTGGGGCTGACATGGACAACGATCTCAGCCCGGGCCGAGTGGGCTGCGAGCAGCACCAGGAGCGTGAGGAGACAAAGGCGGGAGGGCTGGAGATTCAGTGATTTTTGCTTCATTCGAACGGCGACCTCAGCGTATTGAAAGTGACTCTGCTTTGCTGCCGGTGTAAAATCCCACTGCCGGCCCGCTCAGCCGGCCTGCTCCAGCGTCTCCCAGCGGGCATAGGCGGCGACGAGGGCAGCCTCGAGTTGTTTGAGCTGCTGCTGCGTGGCGGCGATTGTCTCGGCCGGCTGCTGGTAGAAGGCCGGCTCGGCCATGGTTTGGTGGAGCACCGCCAGATCAGCCTCCAACTGCTCAATCTGCTGCGGCAGTTGATCGAGCTCCCGCTGATCCTTGTAGCTCAGCTTTTTTGGTTTGGCCGGAGCGACTGCTGATGATTTCGCCGGTGCCGCGGTCGCGGCCGCTGGCTTGCCGCCGCCGGGAGCCGCCGCTGCGGGTGCCTGCCGTTGCCGCTGCCAGTCGGTGTAGCCACCGACATACTCCCGCGGCCCGGCCGGCTCGAAGGCGATCACGCTGGTGACGACATTGTCGAGGAAGGCCCGGTCGTGGCTGACCACCAGCACCGTGCCGGAGAAGGCCACCAGCTTTTCTTCGAGCAGTTCAAGAGTTTCCAGATCGAGGTCGTTGGTCGGCTCATCGAGCACGAGCACATTGGCCGGCTGGGCAAACAACCGGGCCAGCAGCAGCCGGTTCCGCTCGCCCCCCGAGAGAAACTTCACCGGCAGGCGGGCCCGCTCTGGTTCGAACAGAAAGTCCTGCAGATAGCCGATTACATGCCGGCGGTTGCCGTCGATCGTGACAAAGTCGTTGCCGTCGTTGACCTGATCGATCACCGGCTGCTCGGCCGCCAGCTGGCCCCGTAGCTGGTCAAAGTAGCGGACGGCCAGGTTGGTTCCGGTGCGGACCGTGCCGGCCTGCGGCTCAAGCTCGCCCAGCAACAGCCGCAACAGTGTCGTCTTGCCAACGCCGTTGGGGCCGACCAGGCCGATCTTGTCACCCCGGATGATGGTGGTGGAAAAGTCGGCCACGATCGGCCGGCTGTCATAGCTGAACTGTAGCTGCTTCGCCTCGCAGACGAGGGTGCCACTGCGGGCTGCCTCCTGGATGCTCAGCGTCGCCTTCCCCTGCTGCTCCCGCCGCTGCCGTCGCTGCTCCCGCATCTGCTTGAGCGCCCGCACCCGGCCCTCGTTGCGGGTGCGACGGGCCTTGATGCCCCGCCTGATCCAGGCCTCCTCCTCAGCCAGCCGCTTGTCGAACAGGGCATTTTGTTTTTCTTCAGCCTCGAGAGCCGCAGCCTTGCGTTCCAGAAAGGTGTCGTAGTCGCAGTCCCAATCGAAGAGCCGGCCCCGGTCGAGTTCCCAGATGCGATTGGCCAGCCGGCGCAGGAAGCCGCGGTCGTGGGTGATGAACAGCAGCGTGCCCCGCCAGCCGGCCAGAAACGACTCCAGCCACTCGATCGCCTCAAGGTCGAGATGGTTGGTCGGCTCATCGAGCAGCAGCAGGTCGGGCTCGGTCACCAGGGCCCGGGCCAGCAGCACCCGCCGCTTGCGGCCCGCCGACAGCGTGGCAACGTCGGCCTCGGCATCGAGCCCCATCTGCTCAAGCAACTGTCGGGCCCGGGTCTCTGCCTGCCAGTCCTCAACCAGGCCAGCCTCCACCTCGGCCTCGAGCGGTGCCTGGATGACGTCGAGCACCCGCCCGACCAGCTCGGCCGGCACCTCCTGCGGCAGGAAGGCGACGGTGGCACCCGGCCCCAGGGTGCAGCCGCCGTCGTCAGGCTCCTGCTCACCGGTGATCAGCCGTAAAAGCGTGGTCTTGCCGGCCCCGTTGCGGCCAAGCAGGCCGATGCGTTGGCCCGGCTCGATCGTTTTGGTGACCCCCGCCAGCAGCGACACACCACGAAAGGCGAGGGAAAGATCATCAAGGGAGAGGAGTGGCATGGGGCAGGCAGTGACTAATCGTTCGCGGTGGGCGGCAGGCGGCCAAAGACCGCCTGCATGACGGCTAGGTGACCTGGCAGACGGGCGAGAATGCCGGGAATGATCTCTTGCTTGTAGACGTGGCTGCAACGATTCCTGTCGTCATACATCTGCATCGCAGCGGGATACTCCGCTTCATGAAGGTATCCGCAGGCGACCGCATCTTTGAGCACACCCTTGGGGCTATTCGGCACCAGTCGCTGTTCCGACAGCAGAACAGACCGAACATATTTCCAGAAGAGTTCCACCGTGTACTCAAACTTTTGAATCTGTCCGTTTTCCAGCAGATCACGGATGGTGTCAGGGTACTCGGAAAGGTCAGGTTCAAGCGCATCGGCCAACCCTTGCAGGGGCCGCCGCAGGATGTTTTGCCCTAGTTCG
>CALAZQ010000209.1 GCA_937926325.1 uncultured Planctomycetaceae bacterium
ACCGCGAGCTGTTCCAAGGCACCAGCTTCACCTCGGGCCGCACCGACGTGATCGAGTTCGACCCCGGCCTCGGCCTCTCCCTGCAGCTGCTCTGGCGGCGGTAGCTGCTACTCATAGTCCCATTTGGTGATCCAGGGGTCGCCGTACTCCTGCTGCAACGCTTTGAGCTTCTGCTGGTACTCAAGCAGGGTGGCGGCGTGGGCCGGGTCGTCGGCGAGGTTCTGTGACTCGTCGGGATCCTCCGCAAGGTGATAGAGCTCAAACCGGGGCCGCTGGATGTATTCGGCGACGGTCTTCTGCCCGTAGGGGGCATCCATACTCTGACGGAACTGCGCCTGCCAGCTGCTCGCCGCCCAGAGGTCTGAGGCAAACGGATAGGGCAGCGGGTGGGCGATGTTCCAGATCAGCTTCCAGTGGTGATCCCGTACCGCCCGCATCGGGTAGTACATCTGGATTTCATGAAAGGTGTGCGAGGCGAAGTGGGCGTCGTGAATGGCAGCCGCCGGGTCGGCGAGCACCGGCAGCCAAGAGCGGCCGTGGTAGGCCGGCAGGCCCTGCCGCGGGCCATGGTTTTCTCGGTTGGCGTAGGGCTTGTCCTGCCAATAGTCCCGCGGCTCAACCCAGTGCTTGGGCCGCTGCTTGTCATGGTCGAGTTCCCCGGCAAAGTCGAGCAGCGACGGCGTGATGTCGGTGTGGCTGACGAGGCTCTTGGTGCGGACACCCCGCGTGGTCACATAGGGGTCGCGGACTACGAAGGGCACCCGCAGGCCCGGTTCATAGACCGTGGTCTTGCCGCCGGCGAAGGCCATGCCGTGGTCACTGGTGAACAGGATCAGCGTCTGGTCATAGACACCCGCCGCCTTCAGGATCTCGACCAGTCGGGCCAACCCCTGATCGATCCGGGCACACGACTGGTAGTAGTGGGCCAGTTCGCTGCGGGTCTCGGGGGTATCGGGTAGGAAACTCGGCACCGGCACATCGGCCGGGTCGAAAAAGACTTCCTTGACCCCCTGGTGGCTGCCCCGGTCGGGCTTGTTGCCGAACAGATCGGGCTTGAGATCAAGCGGTGAGGTTTCGTCGGTGCCACCACCGCGGTGCGGATCGCTGGTGGCAAAGTAAAGAAAGAAGGGCTGATCGCTGTCGGCCTCGATCAGCCCACGGCAGCTTTCGGCCATCTGTACCGCATTGCGGGCGTTGCCTTTGAGCACCGTCTCGAAGTGATAGACCTCTTCGGGGGCCACGTGATACTTGCCGATCCGGGCGGTGCGATAGCCGGCCCGGGCCAGGGCCCGCGGCAGTGAGAAGCTGACGACGTCGTACCAGCTGGCAAACTTATGAAAGTCGTGTTGGTGGCCGTACTGGCCGTTGGCATGGTTGTGCAGGCCCGAGAGGATCACCGACCGGCTGGCCGAGCAGCTGGCGGTGGTGGCGAAGGCGTTTTCAAACAGCATGCCGTCGGCCGCCAGGGCATCGACGGCCGGCGTGACGGCGACGGGGTCACCGTAGCAGCCCAGCGTGGGCGACTCATCGTCGGTGATAAAGACGACGATGTTTCGTTCAGCTGCGAAGGCCGACCACTCCGCGGTGCTGCTGAAGACAACCGCGGCCACAAGGACTCGCCACACCAGGCACCGTGGGGCTCTCATTCTCAATCCTCCTTCGCGGAATCACTTACGGGCGAATTGACACGCCAAGTGCCTCGCCCAACAAAATCCAGTCGCGATGCACCGCTCGATGACAGCCGCCTTGTTAAGCAGAATGTCGTCAGGCGGCGTAGGCACGCAGCACCTCCCGGCGGGCTTCCTGCAGGGTGGCGTACATCGAGAGCACATACATCGCGAATGTCGCCGTGACGGTGTGGTCCCGCTCGGCGATGAGCCGGCCGCGGGCGATTGCCTCCTTGGCATAGACGAGGTTGCGGGTGTCGAGGAGGCCGAGATCGACGGGGCGGCCGAAGATTCTGCCCAGTGTCGCCATCAGGGCCAGCCGATCCTCGACCGAGACCGCGCTGGATCGCCGTACCAAAATCGCGATGTCGACATCGCTGTCACGGCGGAGTCGGTCCTCGGCAGCCGATCCCAGGAGATAGGCAGCCTCCACGGCAGGGTGGCTGAGAAGGATTTCGCGTGCTTGCCGAACAGCGTCGTGATGAAGTGATTCAGTCGCCATTGGATAATGAGAGAAGACACGGTGACCCGTTTCCGGCAAGTCTACACTGCTTCGGCAGCCTTCGCTTCCTCCAGCTCACGGCCTGAGGATTCGAGCATGTCCTCAGGCGGCGTCGCCAGGGCCGCCGCGGGTCTTCCGAATCCCAAAAAGCCGTGGGTTGCCCCGGTTGCCGGTCGCCGCAGCGGCAGAATTTTTCCGCCGTCTTGTATCATTGCAGGAATGAATGCGATGAGCTGTATTCTCGACGATCCTGAAATCCGCGGGGCGGCGTTACCCCTGACGGTTGCCCAGTACCATCATCTGTCAGCTCAGGGGATTGTGCCGGAGCGGACAGAACTGCTGCAGGGTGTCATCATTGAATGCATGACAAAATCACCACTCCATACATTTTTGGTGCAACGTCTTGCCCGCTGGCTCGAGCCAGCGGTGACGGCAGCACGATTTGTCCGCAAGGAGGAGCCGCTGACGCTGGCCAACTCTGAGCCCGAGCCCGACATCGCCGTCGTGAGCGGTTGCCCTGAGGATTACCGGACGGCCCACCCCGCCACCGCGGCATTCGTCGTCGAGGTAGCGATTGCAACGCTCGGCATCGACCGGGCGAAGGCAGCGGTGTATGCCGCCGCCGACATTCCGGAGTATTGGATTGTCATTCCAGAGGCGCAGACCGTTGAAATCTTCCGCCGTCCCAGCGCCAGCGGCTACGGGACGCGACTGACACTCGCAACAGCTGACGCCGTGCTACAGCCCGAAGGGTTCGCTGTTCCGCCCCTCTCGATCGGCCAGCTCTTCAGCTGAGGGTCTGGCAGAAGCCGGCACTGTGAAAGAATGGGCGTTTCCGCCAGCCGGTCACCTGGGTTTGGAAGTGAGGGCGAAGTCGATGGTGGTGGTTTCGTTTTCGACGGGGTCGGCCGTGAGAGGGGTTT
>CALAZQ010000210.1 GCA_937926325.1 uncultured Planctomycetaceae bacterium
AGCAGCAGCCCCGTCAGCACGGACCCGCCGCGGGCAACGAGAAGAAAAAGCGGGGCGGGAAGTTTCATGGGGGAATCTCCGTCGTTTGATAAGACCCTATCCATACTTATCCTATAAGCAGTAGAGTGAAGTCGTCTATACTTCGGTTCACGCGAGGCCACCATGCAGAGTCTTGAAAATCGGGTCGTGATCGTGACGGGGGCCGCCCGTGGTCTGGGCCGGGCGATTGCTCGCGGCTGCGTTGCGGCCGGGGCGAGGGTTGTTCTCGCCGATCGCGAGGCTGCAGAGAACGATGCCCTCGCTGCCGAGATCGTCGCTGCCGGCGGCACGGCCGTTGCCATTGCGACCGACGTCTCACGGATGACCGATCTCGAGCGACTCTGTCAGGCCGCGGTCGCCGAGTTCGGCCGGATCGACGGCCTTGTCAACAACGCCGGCGTCAACTTCGTGAAGCCGTTTCTGGAGGTGAGCGAAGCGGAGTGGGACCGGGTGCTCGACATCGACCTCAAGGGCTCGTTTTTTCTGACGCAATATGCCGCCCGGCAGATGGTCGCCCAGCAACCGGCCGGCGGGGCGATCGTGCAGATCGCCAGCGTGCACACGCTGGCCGCGGTCGCGGGGGCGGCGCCGTATGACGCGGCCAAGCATGGCATGGTCGGCTTCACCAAGGCGGCGGCGGTGGAACTGGCCCCGCATGGCGTGCGGGTCAACCTCCTCTCCCCCGGCCTCTGTCGCACCACGATCTGGGAGGGGCTGGTCGCCGCCGCGCCGAGTGAGCAGGCCTGCCTCGACTATTGGCAGTCGCAGATTCCCGGTGGCCGACCGATCGAGCCGGAGGAGATCGCCGACGCGGCCGTCTTTCTGCTTTCCGATGCGGCCCGGGCGATCACCGGCGCCAATCTGCTGGCCGACCTCGGCATGACCAGCCTGCTCGTCGGCCGTGAGCCCTATGCCTCCCAGCCGATCACCGAAGCCTGACCCTCAAGCCTGACAGGAGCCCCGCCATGCCGCTTGTCGACCTTTCTCATCCGCTCGTCCACGGGCAGCAGACCTTCCCGATGGATCCCAAGCTGTCGATCGTGCCCCACGGCACGACGGCGACGCTCCGCTACAACATCACGCAGGTGTCGATGTCGACCCATCAGGGCACCCACCTCGACGCGATGTATCACTTCCTCGACGACGGCAAGACGCTCGACCAGATGCCGCTCGACTGGTTCTACGGGCCGGCAACCGTGCTGCGGATTCCAAAGGAGCCCCGGGAGGAGATCACCCCAGAGGATTTCCAGTCCCACGAGGCGGTGCTGACGCGCGGTGCGAAGATCATCTATGAGACCGGCTGGCATCGGCAGTTTGGGGCCGACAATTTCTACAGCGACTTTCCGTCACTGACGCAGGAGGCGGCCCGCTATCTCGTGAGCCGCGGCATCCGGATGCTCGGCATGGATACACCCACGCCGAGCCGCGATTGGTACGAGGTGCACCACATTCTGTTGGCCAAGGAGGCCGAGATCGTGGTGGTCGAATCGCTGGCCCATCTTGATCAGGTGCCCGATGCGATCACCTTCATCGGCTTCCCGCTCAACTTCGCCGGCCGCGACGGCTCACCGATCCGCGCCGTGGCGATGGTGTGACACGAAGCATTTTTTGGACCATCGCATGCCCTGGTATGATTTTCTGTGGAGTTATGAGGTCGACGGCAATTACGAACACATTGCCGAGCACGGCATCAGTCCTGATGAGGTTGAGTGGGTTGTGCAATACCCCCTTGAAGTAGGGTCGAGTCGGTCGTCTGGTCGTCCAGTTGCGGTAGGACGCACGCCGGAAGGGCGGTTGCTGATCGTGGTTTACGAACAGATCGACGATCTGACCATCTACCCTGTGACCGCATACGAAGTTGAAGGGGCCTAAACATGCCGAATCAGCGTCAATCAGGTCGACGAATCGTCCATCAGGCGACGGCAGAAGAGCGAACCCGCCATGCTGAAATCCGCAGCCAAATCGAACAAGAACTCCCGGAACTTTCTGCCTGGGCCCGACAGGTCGCCGCTTCTGAATCAGGGCAGACTGCCGTTGGGGCCGTGTTCACGGCAGAGGAACGTCCGGTGATCGACGCGATCGATGCGTACGCCTCAGGGCATTCCCTTCCCGGTAGAGCTGCTGTCGTTCGCGAGGCCCTTGGTCGTCTGCTTGGCCTGAGCATCTCGCCAGAGCCACCATCCGACTGAACTTTCCAGATCCGTTGCCTCTGCAAGGTGTTCCTGGCGGCGTGAGCAATAGATTCGATTCCGAAACCCGCAGCCGCGTCAGGCCTCTTCCACCACCGGGTTGGTCAGCTGGCCGATGCCGTCGATTTCGACCGTCACGCTGTCACCGGGCTTGAGAAACACCGGCGGGGTGCGGGCGAAGCCGACGCCGTGCGGCGTGCCGGTGAGGATTACCGTGCCCGGATTCAAAATCATGCTGGCCGACAGAAACTCGATCAGCGTCGGCACGTCGAAGATCATGTCGTCCGTGTTCCAGTCCTGCATCGTCTCGCCATTGAGAACCGTGCGGATGCCGAGCTGGTTGGGATTGGGAATCTCGTCGGTGGTGACGAGCGCCGGACCGAGCGGGCAGAAGGTGGCAAAGGTCTTGCCACGGCACCACTGACCACCGCCCCCCTGCTTCTGCCAGTCACGGGCCGAGACATCGTTGGCACAGGTGTAGCCCAGCACATGGTCGAGTGCCTCGCTTCGCGGCACGTTGTGGCAGCGTCTGCCGATGACGACCGCCAGCTCACATTCGTAGTCGACCTCGTCGCTGCGGAGCCGGCGGGGCAGCACGATCGGGTCGCCCGGGTTTTGCAGCGTGCCTGAGTTTTTGAAAAAGAGCACCGGGTGGGCGGGCGGCTCCGCCCCGCTCTCGGCGGCGTGCTGCTTGTAGTTGAGGCCGATACAGAGGATGTCGCGGGGCTCGACCGGGGCCAGGAGTTTGTCGACCTGGGCTGTGGTGCCGGTGTCGCGTGGGCCGCCCTCGCTGAACAGGTCGCCCTCGAGCAGGGTGGCGTGGCCGTCGTCGTGAAGCCGGCCAAGGTGTTCACGGCCGGCGGA
>CALAZQ010000211.1 GCA_937926325.1 uncultured Planctomycetaceae bacterium
CGCCATTTTGTCGGGTCGGTCTGCCGGCCCTTGTAGGTCATCGACTTGGGGCCGATGGCGAGAAGGTGCCAGCCAGGCGGCGGGTCGAAGGCGAGCGTCGCGCCGTCGATCACGAGTCCGTCGGTGTCGGCATGGACTTCGATGGTGGCCGGCCGGTGGAAGGTGAGCTGCTCAAAGCAGATGTTTTCCAGCCGGCCGATGCCTGCGGTCTGATCACTGCCGACGGGCAGTTCAAGATTGGGCTGGTCGTAGCACTTGAACTCGGTGATGTCGGTGATTCGTCGCAGCGTGATCTCCCGAACAGGGCAGGGGAGCAGGCTGCCATCGGCAAACCGCTTCACGCCCGGCAGCAGGCGGATGGCGTTGTTGGTAGAGGCCCCGGGGGGTGAGCCGGTGATGTCCTCAATGACGATCCGCTCAATCGGGCCGAAGCTCGGGGCATATTGCCGCCAGTCCCAGGCGGTGAGGGCGACCGGATCGTCCCGCGACACGCCACGGACGTTGCGGATCAGGCCGTCGGCTGCCGGCCCCGACACATGCACGCCGTCGCGAAGATGGCGGTCGAGGGTGAGGCCATCGACGACGAAGTCCTGCACGTTGCCGAGGTGGATGGCGAAGGGCCGACTTTCCCGGACGGTGACGTTACGGACGCGGACGCCGCGAACATTGTGCAGCAGGATGACGCCGTGGGTGCCGGGGACGGGCCGCTTTCGGTGCGAGTGACCGCGGACGTTGCCCCGCGGGGCGTCGGCCGTCGTGGCGAGCGTCGTCGTCCAGATGCCGCCTTCGATGGTGATGTCGGTATCGGGCCGACAGTCTTCGGGCACCGGCTGGTCGGCGAAGCCGACGAGATGCTCATTCCGGACCAGGCAGGTGTTGGCACCGGGCACGAGTCTGATTTCGGCCGTGGGGTCGGCGATCAGCGTTGCACCGGCGGGCAGCACCAGCGGGCCGTCGAGGTAATAGGGCTGGTCACGGGCCGGGATCTCCAGCCGCTTGGTCTCGTCGATCCGTCGCTGGAAGGCCGCTGTCCAAATTTCAGCGGTGATAGCGTTAGCCTGCACCCCGCCGGCGTCGTCGGTGTGCTGTTCAGTCCACTGGCGGGTGGTCACCAGCGGCCGCAGGTCATCAAGCGGGGCGGCGGTGAGCAAGCCGCCGCCAAGTGCCACGACCAGGAGTCCGCAGCAGTAGCCAGTCCGGGCCCAGGCGATCATCCTGACGGCCTCCCCTTCTTGGCGGCGGTGCGGATGTCGTGGGCGGCCCAATCAAGATGCCGCCGCATCGCAGCCTCGGCAGCCTTCGCGTCGTGACGGGCCACGGCGGCAAGAATTTCGCGATGTCCGATGATCGCCGGCTCCGGCCCCGCCGCCTTGATCGTGCGGCGTCGCGATTGGTCAAGCAGTCCGCCGATCGCCTTGAGCAGCACGCCGAAGACGGGATTACCGGTGGCCTCGGCGAGCAGGTCGTGGAAGCGGATGTCGGCTTCGACACGGCCGCCCAGGCTCGTCGCCTGTTCGAGATCGTCGATCGCGGCCTCGAGCGCCGTGATCTGTGCGGCGCTGGCCCGCTCGGCGGCGAGTGCCGCGATTCTCGACTCGAGTGGCTGCCGGACTTCGGTGAGTTGCAGGAGCGTCGTCCGCGACCGCGTAAGGAGCAGGCCGAGCGACTCGACGGCAGGGCCGGCATCGACCTCGGCCACCCGCGGCCGCGCCCCCTGGCTCATCACGATCAGCCCCTGTGACCGCAGGCTCCGCATCGCTTCGCGGATCACCGTCCGCGACACGGCCAGCGTCTCGGCCAGGCTGCCTTCACTTGGCAGCGACATGCCGGCGGCATAGGAGCCCGAGACGATTTCCTTTCGTAGGTGATCGATCACCTGCGTGACGAGATCCCCCTCGGGTTCGGCCTTGCCGGCGACGGCGAGCCGGGCTTTCCCGGGTGGTCGGCCCGGGCGGCGGGGGCGTTTCGACTTCGACGGCGGCATCGATCTGGGCATGGGTTAGGAAGAGGGTGGCAGGCAGACGAAAGGCTTCCAGGGCTGGGGCTCAGACACCTCACGTGCTTTGACTGGCCCCTGAAGATTGCAACGCATCTCCATTTCTTATATGATAAGCAGGCGTGGTGGAGGTATCAATGCGACACCGGATCCCGACCCTCAAGGTCGCAATCATCATGATGAGAGGATCTCGTTTCCCGCAGCCCGATCTGCGTCCTGCCTTGTTCGGCCTCCTCGTGCTGTTCGCGGGCGGGGCTGCTGATTCTCCGCAGCCTCTGCAGCCGGTAAGAAAGACCGTTGATGCTGGTGCGAATGGCTTTTCGCCCACCGCCACGGCGGCCGACAACGTCGCCGCGTTGCAGCAGGCCGTGGCGGGTGGCAACAAACTGGTCACGATCACCACACCCGGTTTTTATGACCTCGACGCCACGGTCTGGCTCGACAGTCATACCCGGCTGGAGTGCCGCCCCGGTGTCATCCTCCGCAAGGTCGCCAGATACGGTTTCGTACTGGCGAATCGCGGCATCCAGACGCGGGAGTGGAACGAAGGGATTGCCATCGATGGCGTCGAGATCGCGTGCAACGGCCAGGTTGCCCTCCCGCCTCCGCCTGACCCGGGCTTTGGCCTGCGGGGGCTGATTGCGCTGTTTCGGGTGAAGGATGCCGCCATCACCAACTTCCGCTGCCTCGACCTCGAGACGCCGCAGTTTGCCCTGCATATCTGCAGTTTTGAAAACCTGCTGGTCGATGGCTTCGAGATCCGGGGCAACAAGGACGGGGTCCATCTCGGGCCCGGAAAGGGCTTTGCGATTCGCAACGGCGTCTGCCAGACCGGCGACGACGCGCTCGCGCTCAATGCCCAGGACTATCCGAGCGCGAATCCAGCCCAGGGCGACATCAGCGATGGCGTCATCGAAAACATCATCGATGAGCCGCGGGATCCGGCCGTGCCACACCCGGGCAGTGTGTCGCGGCTGCTCACCGGGGCCTGGGTCGATTGGCACCCCGGGATCCGGCTGCAGAATGGCGACACCGTGCGGCATGGCGACCACGTCTATCGCGTGCTGGCCACCTTCGACACCACGCAGCACGAATCGAACACGCCCCCGAAGCACACAGCAGGAGCCTGGAAGTCTCCCGAGGAACTCACCTTCGTCCACAACACCTCCAACGGTGTCATGCAGGCAAGCATCCGCAACGTCGTGTTTCGCGGGATCCAGGCGCGGGCCCGCAATGGCTTTTCGGCGGCCTGGGAAGACAGCAAGTATCACCGGGCGGTGCACCCCGAGGTGGTGCCGGAAAACCTTCCGGTCTGCGAGGTGACCTTTGAAGACTGCACGAGCGATTCGCCGCGGCGGCCCAACTTCATCAGCGGAAACTCCAACCTCACGGCCGTCTTGCGGGGGGTGACCGGCATGGGCCGGCTGGTGAGCCTGACCGGCACGGTGCATCCGGTTACGGTCGACCTAACGCTCGACCACTGCCGCTTCGAGGCCGACGGCCGGCCCGCCACGCTGCCCGATCTGGAACTCAAGGGCGACGTGACCGGGCGGGTGACCCTCGAGGGCAACACCGAAACCCGTCCGCTACGGCTGATCGCGCCCGACCGCGTGGTCGTGATCGCCAAAAACTGAGTTTCACAAAACGTGCGGCAGGCCGGCCAAAAAACCCTTGAAGATGCCCCCGCTGAAACCTATCATACAGCTTGTGGGTGGATGACGTATCAAGTTCTTTCGTATGAGGGGAAGCATCATGAATCGCCGTGGATTTACGCTGATTGAATTATTGGTGGTGATCGCCATCATCGGGGTGCTGGTCGGTCTGCTGCTGCCGGCAGTGCAGCAGGCCCGTGAGGCGGCGCGGCGGTCGTCGTGTAGCAACAACCTCAAGCAGCAGGGGCTCGCCCTGCACAGCCACCACGACGC
>CALAZQ010000212.1 GCA_937926325.1 uncultured Planctomycetaceae bacterium
TCGGCGGCGTGATTGGTGTAGCCGTCGGCCGCAGCAGCCAACGCCCCATCGTGCCGGTTGTGCAGGCGATGACTGCCATGACTGACGAGAACTTTGCCGTCTGCACCGCCACGCTGGCTGGCGGCCTCGGCGGTGGCACGGAGGGCTTCTTTCTGCTCGACTTCCTCACCGGTGACCTGTCCGGTGGTGTCCTCAATGCGGCCACCTCGACCTTTGGTGTCACCTATCGGCACAACGTGCTGGCCGATCTCGGCTTTCAGCCCGGCCAAGCGAAAGACCCGCGGTTTCTGCTCGTGGCCGGCCAGGCCGACCTTCGCCGTGGCCGGGCCCCGCTCGCGCCGACGGTGCTGTATGTGACCGATTGCTCCTCTGGCACGACGGTTGCCTATGGCATTCCCTACAGTGCCCAGAAGACGGGTGGTCCGGTCGGCCCGCTACGATTGGTGCCCCTCGACGTCGCCCGGCCCCGGGGGGGCGTGACCCAGCCATGAGCAGCGAGCCGCCGGCCACCGCGATTGTCGTCACCGTCAACGGCAGCGACCATCAGCTGCCCCGTGGGGCTTCGGTCCACGATCTCCTGGCAGCGGTTGGGCTCGCAGGACGCCCCGTCGCCGTTGAGCTCAATGAACAGGTGGTGCCTCGGGCTGAGCTGGCCGATCGGGTCTTGCGGCATGACGATCGGCTGGAAATTGTCACCCTGGTCGGTGGCGGCTGATGAGCCGCTCAATGGTGGAAAACGCAGGAGACAGTCGCGCGGATGGCAGATCAGGGAGCAACCGAGGCAGCAGTGGCCGAGCATTTGGAAACATCCTTGCAGGTTGGAGGATTCACGCTCACCAGCCGGCTGGTGGTTGGGACCGGGAAGTATGCCAGCTATGCCGAGATGGCCCGTTGCCTGGCGGCCAGCGGCACCGACTGTGTGACGGTGGCGGTGCGGCGGGAACGGCTGCTCAATGCCGCCGGCGAAAATATCCTCGACCATCTCGACACCCGGCGGTACACGCTGCTGCCCAACACGGCCGGCTGCTTCACCGCTGACGATGCGGTCCGGGTGGCCCGGCTGGGCCGGGAATTGCTTCGCGACCTCGGCAACCCCGGCAGCGAGTGGGTGAAACTCGAGGTGCTGGGCGACCAGAAGACACTGCTGCCCGACCCGGTCGGCACGCTGGCGGCAACTGAGCGGCTGGTGGCTGATGGCTTTACGGTGCTCGTCTACACCAGCGACGACCCTGTGGTTGCCAAGCGGTTGAAGGACCTGGGGGCCGCCAGCGTCATGCCGGCCGGCAGCCCGATCGGCTCGGGACAGGGCATTCTCAACGCCAACAGCCTGCGGATCTGCCTGGAGTATCTGAAGGATGGTGACCCGGACTATCCGGTGATCGTCGATGCCGGGGTGGGCACCGCCAGTGACGTGGCGGCGGCGATGGAGTTGGGTGTCGATGGCGTCCTGCTCAACACCGCGATTGCCCATGCTGCCGATCCGCTGCGGATGGCCCGGGCGATGCGGGCCGCCTGCGAGGCAGGCCGCGACGCCTTCCTGGCCGGTCGGATTCCCCGCAAGCGTTATGCCACCGCCTCGAGCCCCGAGGATGGCCGGATCGGCGGGACGGTAACCTGAGGATTCAGCCGATGCTTGCGAAGCGCATTATCCCCTGCCTCGATGTTGAGAAGGGCCGGGTCGTCAAGGGGACGAAGTTCCTCGAACTGGTCGATGCCGGTGACCCGGTGGCGGTCGCGGCGCGGTATGAGGCCGAGGGGGCTGACGAACTGGTCTTTCTCGACATCACCGCCAGCCATGAGGGCCGGGCGATCATGCTCGACATGGTCCGGCGGGTGGCCGAGACGATCTTCATGCCGTTTACCGTCGGCGGCGGCATCCGCACCCTCGATGATGCTGTCGAGTTGGTGCATGCAGGTGCCGAGAAGGTGAGCATCAACTCAGCGGCGGTGAAGACGCCCGAACTCATCACGGCGGTTGCTGACCGGCTGGGCAGTTGTGCGACCGTGGTCAACATCGACCCCAAGCGGGTGGTGCGGGAGGGCCGTGAGGTTTGGGAGGTTTTCGTCAACGGCGGCCGGGTGCCGACCGGCCTGGAGGCGGTCGAGTGGGCGAGAAGGGTCGAGTCGCTCGGGGCGGGGGAGATCGTGCTGACCTGCATGGACCGCGACGGCACCCGGGGTGGGTACGACCTCGAGATGACCGCCGCCGTCAGCCGGGCGGTCGGCATTCCGGTGGTTGCCAGCGGCGGGGCGGGAGCCCCCGAACATCTTGCCGACGCCATCGAGTTTGGGTCAGCCGATGCCGTGCTCGCGGCGGGAATTTTTCATTTTGGCGTCTGCACGATCGCCGAAACGAAGGCGATGCTGGCCGCCCGGGGTATTCCGGTGCGGCCGTTGTAGGAGTCGCCGGAGAGCGTTCACAAGCCGGGCCCGCTTGGTGGTCGGACGGCCATGGTTTATGGTGATGGGTCTGAAGTTTTGCCGCTTTCTGGGGAGGAGGCGGCCCAGCAGTCACCGGGACCAAGACCATGCTCGACGCAAAACCGGGAGCGGAAACAACTGAGGCCGCATTTGTCGCTGAAGATCCGGTGCCCGTTGCTGCGGCCAGCGGGAAGAAAGACAAACTCGAGGTCGATCGCTATTTCGAGGCACTCGTCAAGCTGAATGGCTCGGACCTGCACCTGAAGTCGGGCCAGCCACCCTACATGCGGGTGAAGGGGGCACTGCAACCGCTGAAGGCACCCCCGATCAGCGCGGAGAAAATGCAGGAGATCTGCTTCCCGATGCTCGACGATCGGCAGCGGAGAATTCTGGCCGAGGAAGGTGGGGCCGACTTTGCCCACAGTGCCGTTGTCGATGGCACCAAGTGGCGGTTCCGCGTCAACCTGCTCTATCAGCAGGGAGCCCTCGGCATGGTGGCCCGAAAGGTCAACAACACCATTCCCGATTTCGAGAAGCTGTTTCTGCCCCCGGCGATTGAGCGGCTCTGCACGCTCGAGCAGGGCATGGTGCTGCTCGCCGGGGTGACCGGGTCGGGAAAGAGCACGACCATCGGGTCGATGCTCAACTACATCAACCGGAACTACCGCAAGCACATCCTGACACTCGAGGATCCGATCGAGTTTGTCTTCACCGAGGAAAAGTGCCTGATTAATCAGCGGGAGATCGGCACGGATGTCAAGAACTTTGAAATCGGCATGAAGCATGCCGTGCGAGAAGACCCCGATATTATCTTGGTCGGTGAGCTTCGTGACGTCGATACCTTCAAGACAGCCATCCATGCCGCTGAGACCGGGCATCTTGTCTACGGCACGATCCACGCCTCGAACGCCCCGAGCACGATCTCTCGCATCCTCGACCTGTTTCCGCAGGAGGAGCATGCCGCCATCCGCAGCGCGATCGCCTTCAACATGAAGGGGATCGTCGCGCAGAAACTGCTGAAGTCGATCAAGGAGGGGGTGGCACGGGTGCCGGTGGTCGAACTGATGTTTGTCGATGTGCTGGTGCGGAAATATGTGCTCGAGGAGCAGGAGCACCTGCTGGCCGACCACATTCGCAAGTCGGCCAAGGATGGCATGCAGGACTTCACGATGAGCCTCAAGAGCCTCATCGACAAGGAGTTGATCGACCGTCAGGCAGCCCTCGAAATCGCGCCCAATCGCGAGGCGCTGCAGATGGCGCTCAAGGGGATCGTGTAAGCAGTCAGGTTCGGCCGGGACAGGGCACCCTCAGGTTCGACAACGTGGAAGCATCTATGCGAAGGAAATCTGCCGTGCTGCGGTGGCTGCGGGGCATCCCATTGATGGCCGGGCTGTTGACGGTTGGTCAGGCGTTCGGCCAGGAGGCAGAGCAGGTAGCCGCCGATGCTGCGGAGCAGGCTGGTGAGGCGGTTGATGCAGCGGCCGATGTCGTCGAGAAGCTCGACAGCATGCTGGCGATCGGCGGCATATCGGTGCTGGGCGTGATGACGCTCGCCTGGGCGGTGACCTCACTGGTGGTAATCCGTGACAGCAAGCGGCTTGGGCTGGGCAAGCAGAAATGGATGCTGATTGCCGTGCTGCCCTATGCGCTGATGGCGGTTGCGCTGTTGGTTTCGATCGGGCTCAATTGGACTGAGTATCACTTCATCGGCAGTACCGGGGTCTACGGCGGGTTGGCGGCGTTGACGGCGGCCTGGCTTGTGCCGCTGCCGATCTATGTATTTCTGCGTGCCCGGGCACTGAACGACACGGGCGAGGTGGTGGCCGATTTGCCGACGATCGAACTCGTCGCGACCTGCCGCGAGGTGCCCGACGAGAATGAGATGCTCGTCGAGAAGATCGGCGAGAACCCCTTGAGCGAGGAACTCATCAAAATTCTGGCGGAGGGTGTGGCGGCTCGGGTGCCGACCATCCTGCTGGATGACACGCCGGGTGGGCTGCACGTTCGCCATGATGCCGACGGCGTCAAGCAGCCGGTGCGGATCTGCGAAGGGGGTTCTCCGAAGCGGCAGAAAAAGGGCAGCCGGCCCGAGGTCTGGGTGGATGCGCCGCCGCTCGATGCCGCGACGGGAACCGAGGTGGTCACCATGCTGCTGCGGCTGGCCGGGCTGTCACCGAAGAAGCGAGGGCGGACCCAGGTTGGCTCGTTCGCGATCACCGTCGATGGCAAGCAGCGGGGCTGCCGGCTCTCCACCAAGATGACCAAGGCGGGTGAGCAGTTCGCCATCGAACTGGAAACACCGCCGGCCAAGTTCAAAACGGCGGAAGACCTCGGCATGCCGGCCGAGATGCTCGAGCGGCTGCAGCGGCTGGTCAATCTCAAGCGGGGGCTGGTGCTGGTCTCGGCGGCGCCCGGACACGGCCTTTCGACCTGCTTCGACATGGTGGTGACCGCGGCCGACCGCCTGATGCGAGACTTTGTCTCGATCGAGGAGGCCCAAGAGCAGGCGGCCGAAGTCCAGAACGTGAAGGTACAGAAGTATGACGCCGCGGCGGGCGAGACGCCGGTCATGGCAATCGAAAAGGCGGCGTTGTCATACCCCAGTGGTTTTGTCACCCGGCGGCTGGACGATCCGGAACTGGCCGCCGATCTGGTGAAGCGGGCGCTTGAAGACAAGCTGGTGATCGTCAGCCTGCCGGCGGAGGACAGCATCGATGCCATCGGGAAGCTGCTCGACCTGGGCATCAAGCCGAGTGATCTGGCCCGCTGTTTTCTGGGGTCGGTATCCCAGCGGCTGGTGCGGAAGCTCTGCCCGAAGTGTGCCGAAAAGCAGGAGCCCCCACTGCCACTGCTTGAGAAGTTTGGGAAGACGGCCGAGGATGTGCCACACATCAGGAGCGTTTCGGAGCATGGCGGCTGCCGCTTCTGTTCGGGCCGGGGGTTCCTCGGACGGACCGGTGCCTTCGAACTGGCGACCGGCACGCCGCTGCGGAAAGAAATTTCCCGCCGGGCGGCGGCCACCGAACTTCGTAAGGCTGCCGGTCAGGAGAACTTCCAAGGAATGCGGGAGCACGGCATGGAACTGGTGCTGAGCGGGGTGAGTTCGCTCGAAGAGATGCAGCGGGTCTTCACCTCAAAGAAGAAGACCCGACCGGCCCCGCCCCGCCGGACGGGCTAGTGACCGATTTGATTGATGGGGGAAGAGTGGTCATGCCGGGTTTTGAATCGGACGATGAAGGCCAGCCTGCTTACCGGCCTGTCAGCACCCTGGCGGTGCTGGCCCTGGTTGCTGGCTGCCTCTCGGCCCTGGCCTTGAGCACGCAGGTGCTCTGGGTGCTTCCGCTGTTGGCGGCCGGACTTGCCGTGGTGGCCCTGCGGGACACCGCCAGCGGCACCCCACCCAAAGCCGGCCGGGGGCTGGCACTGGCGGGCCTCGCGTTGGCCGTCGGCTTTGGCTGCCAGGCGGTGGGGTTCGCCGCAGCTGACTTTTGGATCGCGCGCATGCGGGCGGTCGAAACAGTCACCAGCTGGCAGCAGGCGGTTCGTGCCGGCCGCTGGGCCGAGGCCCGTGAGTTCTGTGCCCCGGCTGCCTTGCCCGCCGCGGGTGATCCGTTCGCCGCTGGTGGGCAGGAACCGCATGATCATGCCGGGGAGCACTCGCACGACCATGAGGAGCACCCCGACGACTCACCAGCAATCCAGGCGTTTCGGCAACTGCCTGCCGTGACGGCTGTCAGCGGCTGTGCTGAGGCGTCAATCGCGGGCTGTCGCCGCGACGATGCCTATACCCCCGGGAGCTGGCGGGTGACGTTGGCGTTGAGCGGCTGCGATGGGGCGGTGGTCACCGGCCGGCCGAAACAGGTTGAAATGATCCTGTTGCCTGAGCTCGTGCGGGTGCCGTTACTGACCCCTGGGGCGACAGGCACCCAGCAGGTGGAACGCTGGCGGATCATCCGGTTCGATCCTGACGAGTAGCGGCCTGCCCTCAGGCATCTGCCGACGAGAAACCGCGAACCTGATCGATCGATTCGCTGCCAGCGGCGAGCATCACCAGCCGGTCGAAGCCGAGGGCGGCACCGACGCCAGCGGGCATGCGGTCACCATGCGCCGCCAGCAGCTTGCTGGGAAGTGGCAGTACCCGGCGGCCGTCCACTTCGCGAATGGCGTTGGCAGCCTCGATGCGGCCGCGGAGGATGGCTGGCGAAGGTTCCTCTTCCCAGCCGTTGACCAGCTCGACCCCGCTGACAAAAACCTCAAACCGGCGGGCCAGCCGCGGATCCTGCCGATCGAGCCGGGCAAAGGCGGCCTCAGCCGCCGGCCAGCTTTCAAGCATCGCCGGCTGCTGATGCCCGAGTTGCGGGGCAACGAGCTCACTCAAGAGCAGGTTGAAGCAGAGACTCCAGCGGGCTGATTCGGTGAGCCCACCGAAGCCCTGCGGGAGCTGCAGACCCTGTCGCTCGACCGCAGCGGCCAGCTCGTCCGCGTTGGCGGCGACCGGGTCGGCACCGGCGAACTGCTTAAAGGCGGTTGTGCAGCTGATCCGCTCGAGGCCACTGGTGCCGAGCGATCTGGCCAGCAGCTGCTCGAGCAACACCGCTGTTTCGGCGAGCGTCGCCCCGGGCTGATACCACTCAAGCATCACGAATTCAGTGTCATGACGCGGGCTCCGTTCCCCGGCCCGGAAGCAGCGGGCGAATTGGTAGATCGCCCCCGCCCCGGCCGCCAGCAGCCGCTTCATCAGCGCCTCGGGGCTGGCCTGGAGGAACCGTGCCACGTCATCTCCGGCCGAGACAATGATCGGCTCGATATGGGCCTCAGGCAGCACCTCGCGGGAGAGCACCGGCGTATCGACCTCGATAAACCCCTGGCGGTCGAGGCAGTCACGCAGGGCGGCCCGCACACCGGCCCGCTGCTCAAGCATTGGCCTCACCGACATACGGTCAGCCGCCGGCCGGGGCCGGTTCCTTCGAGGCGAGCTTCTCTTCCCGCTCGCGATAGACCAGCACCGGGCAAGGGGCCCGCCTGACCACCACCTCGGCCACACTGCCCATCAGCAGCCGGCTCACCCCGGTGCGGCCATGGGTGCCCAGCACGATCAGCTCGGCCGGCTCCTCCTCGGCAACCCGGACAATCTCGGCGGCAGGGTCACCCATCACCAGCCGGTGCTCGAAGGGCAGCTTCGGATCGGTGGGGCGGACATCCTCGAGCATCTGCAGGATTCGCTCCGAGCTCGGCTCCGGCAGGCCGTAGTAAAGTTCACCCCCGCCATAGGCCAGCGGCGGCTCTTCGACATGGAGGATGAGCAACTTGGCATCCGACTGCCGGGCCAACGCCTCGGCATGGATCAGCGCGGCATCACTGGCCGTCGAAAAATCGGTCGGAAACAGAATCGTCTTCGCACTCATGGCCAAACCTCCCCTGCGGC
>CALAZQ010000213.1 GCA_937926325.1 uncultured Planctomycetaceae bacterium
GGCCCGGGCTGCCGACCTGTGCCCGATCGAGCGGATCGATGTGGCGGCGCGGGCCGGCGTGCCCTTTTGCATCATCCATGGCGACGCGGACAAGGTCGTGCCACTCGAGCCCAACTCCGCTGAACTCAAAAAGCGATACGAGGCCGCGGGCAAGGGAAACCTCGTGACGCTGATCATCGCCCCGGGCCAAGGCCACTCCTTCTGGAAGGGCTTCTTCCACTGCCAGCCGCTGGTCGACTTTCTCATCGCCCGCGCAAAAGCCGAGCCGCTCGACGGCGAGTAAGCGGCTCGCAAGCGGGCTGCAACGAAGCCGTTGCGGGCCTCCGCCTTAATGTGTACGAGTGTGTACTTATTGGTTGCCGGTTGAGCCCGGGGTGGTGATCCCGGGTATTGCCATCGCTATAATTTCATTGTCGATTCGCAGATGCTATTCACACAGATTTGCTGGGATCTGGACGATGACCCACATGGCAATGTCCAGCACATCGCCGATCACGATGTCTCCAAGGAAGAAGTGGAGGAGGTTTTAGGGCATCCAGAGGGCATTGAGCGAAGCCGGTCTTCGGGGCTTTTGATTGCGTTTGGCGAAACGACCACAGGGCGACTGCTTGCGGTCGTCTATGAGAAGATCGACGACCTGTGTGTGTACCCTGTGACGGCGTACGAAGTTGAGTGATCGAGAGGTGTGTCGCGACTCAGCGGCGGCTTTTCGCGATGATGCAACAGAGAGTCATTGATGAAACGTGTGACCCGTGAACGACGACTGACCGCGGCCGAGGCAGCCAGGTACGAGAAGATCAGGAACCAGGTCGATCTTGAGAAGCCGAAGATTGATGCCAGAATTCGCGGCCGTCTGGCGGCACGGCGAAAAGTCATCGCGGCGAAGAAAGGCGGCCTCACCCTTGGTCAGAGGATTCGCCATGCACGTGAAGCCCGCCGCCAGACGCAAGTCGAGCTAGCATTGGCGGCTGGCATATCCCAGGGATATCTCTCACAGTTGGAGCAAGATGAGCGCGAGCCGACGCTATCGATTGCTGTCCGTCTCGCAGCCGCGCTCGGCATATCTTTGGATGATTTGGCAACAGGTGCTGCGTAATGTTGTGAGATAGGCCGGGCTGAGAGCGGCTGTCAGACGTGCCTGGCGTCGGCAACCAGGCAGAGAGGTGCCGCTATACCCTGCTCCGGCACAGCTGCGGTCTCAGTCACTGTCTGTCACCGGTTCGAACCAGGGGTAGATCGCCGGCAGCACCAGCAGGGTGAGCACCATTGAGGTGGCCAGGCCGCCAATCACCACAGTGGCCAGCGGCCGCTGGACCTCGGCCACCACCTGCCCTCCGACTGCAGCGGCTAGCGGAGCTGCCGCGGCTGCGACGGCCCCGCCGACCGCGTCGCTCGTTTTCAATCCCTATACTTTTTGCTGACGCGAAGCCCGCCGGGGAGCGAGACGACTGCGAGGTGCGTGATGGCCGTTGAGATGGGCTTTCCTGAAACCGCGATGCTCTGTGCGACGGCGTTCACGGTCGGCACGGTTCACACCCTGCTCGGGCCCGATCACTACGTGCCCTTTGTGGCCATGGCCCGGGCCGGCGACTGGTCAACCGCCCGCACGCTCCGGGTGACGGCTGCCTGCGGGCTCGGGCATGTCGCGGGCAGTGTCCTGATCGGTCTGGTCGGGCTGGCGATCGGCATCGCCGTGCTCCAGTTGGAGACGCTCGAGGCTGTACGGGGCGACCTGGCCGGCTGGCTGTTGATTGGCTTCGGGGCTGCCTATTTTCTCTGGGGCCTGCGGCGGGCCTTCCGGCAACGGCTGACGCAGGCAAAACCGCTGCCTGCCGCCGGCACCAGCGTCTGGGCTCCCTGGCTCCTGTTGCTGCTGTTTGTCTTTGGTCCCTGTGAGCCGCTGATTCCGCTGCTGATGTACCCCGCCGCGAAGGCAAGCCCCTGGGCCGTGGCGGGTGTGGTGACCGCCTTCACTCTGGCGACGGTCGGGACCATGCTGATTGCCGTCCTCGCTCTGCAGGCGGGCACAGCAGCCGTCAGACTGCCCCGGCTCGACCGGTTTGCCCACGCCCTGGCCGGTATCACCATTCTGGCCTGTGGCGTGCTGGTGAAGGCCGGGCTGTAAACCGTCCGCTGGCGGGACTCGCTCGGCCCGTGCAGGTTCCTGCATCAGCCCGATGTCGCGGTGATACCCGGCACCGGGGAGACGGCTGGGGGCGGACCAAAAATGGGGTCGTGCCGCCAGGCGTTGCCCCAGCGGGCCGACCGTCGCAGCAGGTCGTCCGTGACGACCAGCACCGCCGGCAGCAGGATCAGCTCGGCCACCGTGGCAGCCGCCACCGCCGCACAGGCCAGCCGGCCGAAGCCGGCCAGCGACGGCACGCTGCTGACCGTCACCGCGGCAAAGCCTACCCCCAGCACCAGGCCGCCGAGCATGACCGGATTGCCGGTCTCGACCACCGCCCGCCGGACGGCCGAGGCGATCGACACGCCCTCGCGGCGGTGTCGGGCCAGTGCCGCCAGCAGATGCACGGTGTCATCGACAGCCAGGCCGAGGCAGACATTGAAGACGATCACCGTGGCCGGGTCGAGCGACCGGCCGGTCGCCACCATCATCGCGGCGATCACCGCCAGCGGAAAGACGTTTGGGATCAGGCTGACCAGGCCGGCCACCGGCGAGCGGAAGGCGACCGCCAGGATCGAGCCGATCACCATCACTTCCAACAGCAGACTACCGCCGAGGTCACGGACCAGCTGCCGGATGTTGCGGGCCGAGACGACCGACATGCCGGCCAGCTCAAACTGCCAACCGGGATGGGCAGCCCCCAACTGGTCGAGCCGCGCTTCGATGCCACGGTAGACCGTCTCCAACTGCCGGCTGCCGGCGTCGCTGACGCGGGCCCGGACGATCGCCATCCGGGCGTCGGCATCGACCAGTTCCTCGACGGCGGCGGCAGGCAGCCGTTGCCGGGCCCGGCTGGGCATGTCCGCGGTCACCGATGCCAGCGACAGCGGACGGCTGGTGGCGTCCGAGGCTTCGATGATGCCGTGAACTTCTTGTAAGCAGGTCAGCACTGTTTCGTCACGCCAGTCGATGGGATCGGGCCACCGCACAACCACATCGACCCCCATCACCCCGCCGAACTCCGCGTCAACCGCCTGCAGGGCCCGAGCCGCCTCGGCCCGCCGGGGCAGGGCATCGATCACCCGGTTGTCGGCATCAACCCCGAGGCCAAGCAGGGTCAGCAGCAGTGTGCCAACCAGACCGGCGGCGGCAATCGGCCGGGCATGCCGGATCGAGAAGGCCGCAAGTGTTCCGGCCGCCCGGCTTGCCAGCCGCCAGGAGCGACCGAGTTTCAGCCCCTGACAGAAACGGCTGGAAGCCAGCAACGGGGTCAGCAGGGTGACGGCCGCAAAGCTGGCAATCGCCCCGGCCGCCGCAGCGATGCCAAAGGTCCTGACCGCTTCGATCCGGGCCGCCGCCAGCGAAGCAAAGCCAATCGCAGTCACCAGGCTGGTGAGGCCGCAGGCGGTGCCAACCCGGCGAACGGCTCCGGTGGATGCTGCCAGGGGGTCGAGTCCCCGTCGCACGCTCCGCCGCATGTCCTCAATAAAGTGAATCGAGTCGCAGGTTCCCACGACGAGGGCCAGCGACGGCACGACACTGGTCAGGATATTGATCGGTGCGCCGCAGAGGCCCAGCAGGCCCATCGCCCAGACCGCCCCGACTGCCGGCGGCAGGCAGGCGACGAGCGTTGACCGGATGCTGCGGGCAATCGTGGCTGAAAGCACAACTGCCAAGATCAGGCCGAGAGAGTTGAACAGCAGCATGTCGCGGCGGAGGGCCGCAGCCGCCTGGTGCCGCAGGGCCGGCAGGCCGGTTAACTGGATTTCCAGGCCGTCTGTTTTCCACTGCCCTAGCAGCAGTTCCAGCGACTCGACTGCCGGGCCGAGGCCGGGTGGCCGGTCGGCCCCGGCCGCAAGCCGGACAATCAGCAGCGTGGAGGTGGCGTCGGCTGACAGCAGTTGGCCGCTGACCAGTGGATGATCAACCGCCCGGTCATGGGCTGCCTGCAACGCGTCGGCATCGAGCAGGCTGCTGGTGCGAGGGATCACCGGCAGGACGGCCCCCACCACACCCTGCCGCCGGACGTCGAACATCGATCGAACGCCGGTGACCACGGGAAGTTCCTCCAGACGGCTGACCAGCCGGCGGAGGTTTGACAAGGTAGGCTCGTGGAAGAGGCTACCCCCGGCCCTGCTGATGCGGACGACACAGTCACGGTCGGGGCTGCCGAACCGCTCACCGATGGCATCGATGACGGCGAACTCTGCGTCGATCGACGCAGTCGTCGGGGCGTCCTGCCAGCCGGTCTGCCGGACGCTTCTCAGCAACGACCGCAGATCGTCATCAACTTGAAGCTGGCTCAGGCCGTACCCGGCCAACGCGGTGCAGACGACAACCGCAACGAGGCTCAGTCGCCGCCAGCGGCGGCTTCCGGAATCAGGTGCCGCTCCTCCGGGTCGACGATCCAGCCCCGACAGCTGGCCGCGCCGCACCGGCAGGGAATCGCCGCGTCGGCCGGCCAGCAGTAGTCGATCAAAAGCTGTTCCCCGGCGGCGATCGGGCGGATGGTCTGCAGCCACAAGCGGTCTTCCTGCTGGTTCGTCTGCTCGTCCTCCCAATAGAAGAGTTCACAGTTCGGATCGCAACTGTGATTGAGAAACCGTAGCGGAGCGGCCGGTTCCAGCAGTTTCCCGCTCGGCAGGGCCATGCAGTAGCTGGGGTCTTCGGGGTAGTCGTCCATGACCTCCCCGAAAATTTCCCCGACGATCAGCTCGGCCTTGAGCCGACGGCGGGCAAAAATGCCGTTGCCGACTGCCGTGTCAGCCACCCTGATCAGCCCAGCCAGCCGGTCACCCCGCTGCCGAGGCCCTTTGCGGGGGGTTTTTGGAGGAGCGGCCGCCGCCGGCCGGGGATCGGCGGTGTGATCGGCTTCCGGCTGTCGCAGAGCGGTTGGCATCGGGCGTTCTTCTTCTTTTATGCTGCAAGCAGGGTGGCGTCGAAATGAAGCGGGCTGCGATCCGAAACCCGAATCGCAGCCCCTAACCTGCAGGAACTCTAGCGATGGTTGCGGGAAATCGTCAACGTGTTCGGTGTTGGACGAGGCTGACAACACGGGTGGCATTGGTGCTCTGGCTGACCGCACCGTTTGCTGTTGCTGAGATGCCACCGTTGCCCGCGGCCAGCTTGCGGAGCCCGCCGACGGTCGTGCGAATCGCCTGCTTCAACACCGAAGCCCTCGCCGTGCCGGGAGAGTCGAGCCGGTTTGCCCGGGAACGCTTCGACCCGGGGCGGCAGCGGCACCTCGAGCGGGTGGCGGCGGTGATCGCGGCAGTCGACCCCGACATCCTCGTGCTTTCCGAGATCGCCTCGGCCGAGCCGGCGGCGGCCCTGGCGGCAATCCTACGGGAAAAGGAGCTGGGGGCTTTTCAGGTCCACCATGTCGATGGCAAGGACCGGTTCACCGGCTTCGACGTCGCCTTTCTCTCCCGGCTGCCGGCCGACCTGATCGATGGCGGGACGGTGCGGCTGTTCGCGCCGGAAAAAAATCCCCGGCGTGCTGATGTCCTGGCAGGCGAGGCCGAACTGCCCTGGACTGCCGAGCGTTACAGCGAACCGCAGGACGACGGTAGCAGCCGTGAGGAGATTGCCGTGCTCAAGCGGCATGCGGTCAGTTGCTTCACGGTGCAGGGTCGCAAGCTCGGCCTGGTCGGCCTGCATCTCAAAAGCAACCCCAGCGATCCCGGGGCCAATGCCCAGCGGGCCGCCGAGGTCGAGATTGTGCGGCGAATCGTCTGCCGTGAGCTGTTGCCCCGCGGCTACCTGCCGATCGTCCTCGGTGACATCAACGACTATGACCCCGATGTGCCCATGGCCGACCGGGAGCGGACGACCCAGACGGCGGTGCTGCGGAACCTGCGGGATATCGACCCCAGCCAGCCGGGCGAGGAATTGGTCAACGCCGCGGCCGCCATTCCCCGGGTGGCCGACCGCTATTCATCGCACTGGGACTACAACGAGAATGGTGCGGCCGATCCTGAGGACGTTTTTACGTTGATCGACCACATCCTGCTCGACCGGCGGCTTGCCGAGGGCCTGCGGCGTGCCTCCATCTGCCACGCCAGCGGGCTCGGGGCCTCCGACCACTTTCCTGTCGTGGTGGATATCGACCTTGCCGCGGTGCCGCCAGCTAGCCCGTGAGCTCGGCCCGCGCTGTTTCGAGCAGCCGTTTCGTCGCCTTGATTCCTTCCGGCTCGGGCAGTTCCTTCCCCTCGTACTCAATGCCGACATGGCCGCGGTAGCCGGCCGCGACGACCAGCTTGAGCATCCGCCGGTAGTCGATCGTGGTTTCATTGCCCTCCGCGTCGAAGGCGTAGCTTTTGGCACTCACGCCCTTGGCGTAGGGCAGCAGTTCTGCCACGCCCTGATAGCGGTCGTATTCATAGAAGTTGCCGAAGTCGGGCAGGGTGCCGACGTTGGGCCGATCGACAAGTTTCATCACGCCAGCCAACCAGTCGCCGTTGCTCGACGGGCCGCCGTGGTTCTCGACGATCACGTTGAGTTCCAACTGGCCGGCGTACTCCCCTAGGCGGGAGAGACCGTCGGCAGCCAGCTTCTGCTGCTCCTCAAGGCTGCCGCCACTTGAGGCATTGACCCGAATCGAATGGCAGCCCATCCGCTTGGCTGCCTCGACCCAGGGGAAGTGGTTTTCGATCGCCGCCGTGCGGGCGGTTTCGTCGGGGTCCCCCAGCTTGCCGAGCCCGTCGCACATGATCAGCAGGTTGGTGACGCCTTCGTCGTCGGCCCGCTGAGAAAGCTCACCGAGATAGTCAAGGTTCTTGGCCTTGTCTTGAAAAAACTTGTTCACGTACTCGACCGCGCTGATGCCGTAGGTTCGCTTTGCCTCCCGCGGAAAGTCGAGGTTGTCGATCGTCCCCTCGAACAGCGTCCGATGGAGTGACCACTGGGCCAGTGAAATCCGGAACAACGGCGTGGTGGGGGCAGCCGCGTCGGCGGCGAGCAAACGGCTGGAATGGGCGGCCAGACCCACACCGACCAGCCGGCCAAAACGGCGGCGGGTGAGCACCGGCTTTCTTGCCGGGCGGGGGGACGCATCGCTGGGCATCGACAAACTCCGGGGAGGCTTAGGAAGGTTGAGGGGGAAAGCTGCGGCCGCGGTATCTGCAGGCAACGCCCACGTAGGCGATAGCCGCCGCCAGCATCACACCGGTGAAAAACCAGTAGTAGTTCGCCCCTTCCAGCCAACGGTCGAGCGGGGGGCGGCTGATCAGCGCGTTGACCACCGCGGTGAACTCATTGCCCAGGGCGATGCTCGCCAGATAGCAGCTCATCACGATCGACTTGATGCTCGGCGGTGCCTGGGTGTAGCTGAACTCGAGGCAGGTGATGCTCACCATCACCTCGGCGGCGGTCAGCAGGGCATAGGCAAGCACCTGCCAGCCGATCGACGGAGCAGCCCCACCATCGATCCAGGCCTGGATCAGCCCGCTGATGGCAAAGGCCGGCACGGTCAGGAACATACCCAGGCCGATCTTGCGGAGCGGTGTCAGCGGGAAGATGCGGTCGATTGCCGGATAGATCACGTACGAGAACAGCGGCACGAACAGCAGAATGAACAGCGGGTTGACCGCCTGCAGCTGGCTCGGCAGCCAGGTGGTGCCAAACAGCTGCATGTCCATGTCTTTGGCCTGGAGCACCCAGGCACTGGCCGTCTGATCGAAGAGGCACCAGAAGGCGGCGACGCAGCAATAGATCGGCAGCAGGCCGACCAGTGCCTGCAGCCCCTCACCGCTGAAGGCGTCGCGGATGAAATCCTTGCCACGAGGGGGCACATGAATGAAGCTGTTGCGTCCCAGCCAGAAGACGAGCGTGGCCAGAGCCATCAGCACCCCCGGCACGCCGAAGGCGAGCCCGGGGCCTGGTCGGATGCCGAGGCCCGCCAGCGGCTCGACCAGCCCGCCAAACACAGACCGGAAGCTGCCCGGATCGAGCAGGATCGGTGTCAGTAAGGTACTGGCAAGCGCGCCGAGATTGATCGCCAGATAGAACCAGCCGAAGACCCGGCTGAGCAGGTGGCGGTTGGCCGCCCCGAACTGGTCGCCGACGTGGGCAGACACGCAGGGCTTGATCGCGCCGGTGCCGACGGCGATCAGCGACAACCCTAAGCCGAGGCCAAGCCGGGTCTCGTCGAGAGCGAGCGAGAGGTGGCCGAGGCAGTAGATGATCGACAGCCAGAGGATCGTGCGGTATTTCCCGAACACCCAGTCGGCCAGGACGGCACCGATCAGGGGGAAGAGGTAGCTCGCGACCACGAACGAGTGGACGTAGAACTTGGCGTCCTCAGCCGACATCACCGCCAGTTCACCACTGCTGCTGAGCAGGTGCTCGGTCATGAAGACCGTGAGAATGGCCTTCATGCCGTAGAAGGAAAACCGCTCCGCCGCCTCGTTGCCGACGATGAAGGGAATACCCGGCGGCATTCGGTCGGTGTCGGTCGGGGCGGTGCGGTAGGATGCAGACATCGGCAGATCCGGGCCGAAAGACAATCGCTCATCCGCCCGACGATCGAGCACGAGCCTGTGAACAAGAGCATGGACGAAACCCCACCGGGCTGGCAAGCAGAGTCTCCTGATGGCTGGCTGGTGATCACGGTCGACCGCCTGCCGGCCTGGCTGCTCGGCCCCTGGGGTGCCACCTGGGTCTCGACACCCACCATCTGCCAGCTGGCCGCCGCCGGGCTGGTCTGCGATCGGCTGCTGGTTCGATCGACCGATCCGGCCGACACCATGCAGGAATTGATGGCAGCTCGGCTGCCGATCGCCGGTGGCTCTGCCGGCTTTACGTCGGGGCTGCTCACGGCCGCCGCGGCACGAAACTGGCGGACGACAGTCGTCACCGATGCTGGCGGCCACTTTGGCGACGCGTTGGCAGCGGCTGACGCGGTCGAACTGGTCGTGGTGCCCGCCGGGCAGCCGCGGCGTACCGCCGACCGCGACGAGGCCAGCAGTTGCGGCCGCGTGTTCACCGCTGCCGAGGCGGTGGTGGCGGGCGGCGAGGCCGATCTGCTCTGGTGCCATCTGGGCAGCCTGGGCAACGCCTGGGACGCACCGCGGGGCTACCGCGAGGCCTGCTTCGATCCCGATGATCCTCCGCCGGACGACTCGGCACTCATCCCAGACTTTGCCGTGACGGCTGACACCGATCCCGATCGAGTGATGGCCGTGCGGCAGACATTTGCCGGTGAACTGGCCCAGCTTGATGACTGGATTGGGCGGCTGGTTGCCGCGGCCGGTCGGCGGTGGCGGCGGGCGGGCCTGTTGCTGCTGGGGCTCCGCGGGCTGCCGCTCGGGCTGCATGGCCGGGTGGGAGTGGGCCCGGCTGAACCGGCACCCTTCGCCGAACTGACCCACGTGCCAGCGGTGCTGGTCGATCCGGCGGGCCGACAGGCGGCCCAGCGGTTTGGCGGCCTGCTGCTTCCGGCCGACCTTGGAGCGACGGTTGCCGAGCTGATCAGTGGTGTCTCAACCGATCGCGGGACGGCTGATGCTGCTACCGCTGGCAGGAGCCTGGCTGCCTTACTGGGAGGTGATGCCGCGGCCTGGCGGACGGCCGGCCGTGATCGGGTCTTCAGTCACTCTGCTGGCGGGCGGGCGGTTGCCGTCGGCGACTGGACGCTGGTGCAGCCGGTCGATCAGCCGCCGCAGCTGTTCGCCAAACCCGATGACTATTTCGAGCTGGCTGATGTGGCCGATCGGTCCCGCGACGCTGCCGCCGCGCTCGTTGGTTGCCTCGATGCCCCAGCTTGCCAGGCTGCCGGCTGGGACAAGCCGCTTCCTGAGACGCTACGGACTGACACCAGCGGCGACCGATAACGACAATGGAGCTGCCGGTGGCGGATCTGGTTTTGCTCCGTCGCGGTTGGGCCGATACCATCCCGCCCCCGGCCGGCCCCCGTCTTTAACTGTTTGCCCAATGCACCCGTTCCTTCCTGCCCATCTCAGCTGGCGGCTCTGTGTGCTGGCGTTGATTGTCTGGCAGGCGACGCCTGCCCGCGGCCAACCGGCGTCCGAGCCACCCCCAGTCAGGCTCCGCGTCGAGTGGGGCGGTGGTGACCAGCGGGCCTGGCAGGGCCGGATTGAACTGGTTCACTCTGCGGGTTCCCCCTGGAAAGGCCGGGCGGGGGCGACTGCCGCCGCCGGACTCGACTGGCGGCTTCTCGGCACGGGGCCGGCTGCCGTGCGTGGGCTGCATCAGGACGGGGCAGCGTTGATCGTCAATGATGACCAGCCGCAGCCCGGCGGGGCGGTCGAGTTGCGGATTTCCGACTGGCAGTCGGCCCGGCTTCGGCTGCACCTGCGGCCGGCGGCTGCCGCGAGCGATGAGCCGGGGGTGACGATCGACCAGCCGGTCGCCGTGCTGCTGACGGATGAGCCGCTTCACCAGCTCGACGCTCGGGGCAATCGGCTGACGATCGGGCCGGCGGCGGGCGACCTGCTGCGGCTGCGGCTGGAGCCGCGGACAGCCGCCCAGCGGCCGAAGCCTGCTGCCATCTGGACCCCGGGCCAGCCTGTTCGGCTGACGGTCCATCCGCTGCTGCCAGCCCGGGCCAGCGGCTTTGGCAGCGTTGACCTGCGGCTGGTACTGGCAAACCAGCGAACCGGTGAGGAACTGCTGGCTCACACGCTGCCGCTGGTGCCGCCCGCAGAGCCAGCAGCCGGCTCAAACGGTTCGTCGGTGTTGCAGGCTTGGCGGGCGGCGTTCTTCGATTTCAACATTCCCGATACGGCTGGCATCTACCAGATTTCACTCGCGGCAATCGAGCGAGGACGCCTGCGGTGGTCTCGGACGCTGGTTTCGCGGACGGTCGAGTTTCCGGTGGTTGAAGCGGCGGCAACTCCGGCCACCACAGAATCATCACAGTGGCGGGTGATCGAGCGGCTCGATCCCGGCAGTCCGCGGCTGCATGAGCGGCTGCGGCGATTGCCTGGGCAGGCGGCCGAATCGGTGGCGGCGATGCGGCGGCTTTCGTTGCCGGCGATGCCGATGCCCTCGCTGACGCGAGCCGCTGGCAGCCTGCCGACAATGAATCTGCCAAAGATGTCGTTGCCCGAACTCCCCGCCCTGCCGAAGGTGCCGGCCATCGACTCACTGGTGCCGACCTTTGGCGGGCTGCTTGCGACCGGCGATTCAACCGTCGAGCCCCACGCCCTGGGCGCGATGCTGAGGCTGCCCCCGGCTGGCAGCCGGGCCACGCCGACCTGGGAGGGGATCGTTGTCGCCGACGCGGTCCCCGGGCTGCCTCATGCCGTTGAGATCGATTACCCCAGTGATCAGGAGGCGATCGTCGGGGTGTCGGTGCTTGAGCCGAATGCTGCCGGGACGATGGTGGTGACCCGCTATGAAGGTGGTTTCCGGGTGCCCCGACCACTGGCCGGTGAGCCGGTGACGCTTCAGCAGCATCGGTTCGTCTTCTGGCCCCGCACGCGGGCGGCGGTCATCGTGCTCAGTAATCCGGCCGAGCAGTTACCGGCAACCATCGGTCAGCTCCGTGTGCTGGCCGGCCCCCGGCAGTTGGCCCGCCACCATCCCGGTGGCAGGTCGGCCGGTCGCCGCATCTACGGCCACCTGCCGCGGCAGCCGGTCGCTGCCGCCGCAACGACAACAGATGCGGCTGCCGCCAACGGGGCGGCCGGATGGGTCGAATGGTACGACGATCTGCGACAGTCGGCCGACTGGCTGGCAACTCAACTCACGCAGGGGCTTGCGGTCGAGGTGTATGCCGCCGGTGCCGGGCTCTGGCAGTCCACCACGACGGCAGCCGGCCTCCGGTGGGACAGCCAGGTCGATGACCCGACGTCAGCCTGGAACGGCGCGGACCGGCTCACGCTGGCGCGTCACGTCTGCCGTTCGGCAGGGCTCGGGCTGGTCCCCACCCTGCGGTTTGACGGCCCGCTTCCCATTCTCGAACGGCAGCTGGCAGACCCGGCGGCCGCAACCGGCCTTCTTTGTATCGGCCGCGATGGCGGCCCCCGCGACGCTGCGGCGACGGCGGCGGGACGACACTACAACGTGCTCGACCCGCGGGTGCAGGATGCGGTGGTCGCGGTGACGACGGAACTTGTCGAGCGGCTGGGAGATGCAGACGGCATCGACGGCGTTGCCGTCACCCTGCCGGCAGACGGCTGGCTGCATCTGCCGGGCATTGCCTGGGGGCTCGACGATCGCACCTTTGCTCGCTTTGCTCACGAAACCGGGCTGGGCGAGCAGTTGCCGGTCGCAGCCGGGCCCCAGCGTCATGCCGCGCGGGCCGCCGCCGTCGAAGGGCAGTTCCGGGAGGAGTGGCTCAATTGGCGGGCTGAACAAGTCGCGGCCCTGCATGCTCGGCTGGCCGAAATCGTGGCAGCCATCGACCGCAGCTATTTCATCATGCCGACAACCCTGTTGTTCGACGGAGAGGCGAGCCAACGGTTTTCCCCGGACCGAGCGGGGCAGCTCCCCGCTGACGACCTGCTCCACGAACTCGGGCTCGACCCGGGGCGGCTCACCCGAGCTGATAACGCGGTCTATGTATCTGCCCGGCTGCATGCCGCCAGTGGTGACCTCGCTACCAAAACGACGGTTGCGGCTGTCAATCGTTCGCCGGCCATCGATGCCTGGGAGCGGCGGGCACGCCGCCGGGGGCTGGTGTTGTTGGAGCGGGATCAGCCGCTCTCGCTGGCCGCGGTTGTTCCCCATGCACCGTTCGCGACGAATGAGTTTGCTGGTCCGGGGCGGTTTCACGCTGTTGCCGGTGGTCCAGCGCGGCAGCGACTGCTGGTGCAAGGGCTCGCCACCCAGGATGCGGAAGTCGTCTTCGACCAGTCGCTGCGGTGGGCCGGGTTGAATGACCAGGATCGGGTGGTGCGGGAGAGCTTCTTATCCATCTCCGCCGAGGGGCTTGAGCGGCTGTCCGAACTGCCGGCCGATTTTCCGGTCTGGTCACAGCAGGTCGCCGGGAAGCGTTGGCTGCTGGTGGGCAACGCCAGCCGGATTCCGGCTCGAATCGAATTGCAACTGGCGGCGGGCGTGACGGCCGCCACCGATGTGGTCACCAACGAATCCCTGCCCCGAGAGGCGAACGGAGTCACCATCGACCTACCACCGGCCAGCCTGCGAACACTCTGCCTGGAGGGACCGGGGGCTACCGCGGCGCCGCGCCGGGCAGTGGTTCGGTTCGATGAGCAGGTTGTTCGAATCCTGACCGATCAGGTGGCCGATCTTCGCCGCCGCGAGGCGGTGCTCGAGTCGCCGCCAGCTATTCCGGTGCTCGACAACCCCGGCTTCGACCTGCCAGAAATCGGCGGCGGCATCACCGGCTGGGAGTCGGTTGCGCCGGCTGCCGGCACGCTTGAACTGGTGGCAACGTCACGGCCGGCAGCCGAGCCGGGAGGAGAGAATCGGGCGGCTCGATTCTCATCGGTGGGTGACCTGGCGACCGTCCGGAGCAATCCCTTCCCTCCACCGGCCACCGGCCGGGCGAGTGTGGCGGTCTGGCTGCGACTGCCGGAAGGAGCGCCGCAGCCCCCGTTGCGGGTGGCAGTGGAGGGGCTCGCGGAAGGTGTGGAATACTACCGGTTTGCACCCGTGGGCTCGGCACCGGGCGGCAGGCCGCTGGCCACTGAATGGACCCGGTTTGTCCTGCAGGTGAGTGACCTGCCGACCGATCCGAATGAATCGCTGCGGTTGCGGTTTGACATGCTGGGGCCCGGGGTGGTGGAGATTGACGAACTGCGGGTCTTCGATCTGGTGCTCGCCGATTCCCAGCGGGACGAAATTGAGACGTTGCTCGACCAGATGGAGCACGATCTGGCGACCGGGGCGACGGCCAGTCTGTTGGTGGCGGTTGATGGCTACTGGCCACGGTTCCTTCAGGCCGCGGTCAGTGACGAGCAAGTGGCCGCGGCCGGCCGCCGCGACGCTGTCCGGCAAGCAGCCCGCGAGGCGGAGGCTGCTGCCGAGCAGAAGACCGCCGAGCAGCCGGCAGGCTTCTTCGACCGGGTTCAGAGCTGGTGGCGGTAGGTCTGAGCCTGCCGGCGTGTTCACGTTTGACGAGGCGAAGGGGGGCGGCGAACGCTCGAGGAGCATTCGGCCCATCAAGGCCGCCGCGACGAGACTTTTGCCGCCCCCGAGCCGGCGCAGTCCGTCCGCAGCGCAGCCACCCTTGCTGCCGGTCCGGTCGCTTCCGCTCCCGGCTTCCTGCGGGACTGCCCACTGAGTCCGTAAGGACACATGTCGGTGTCCGTTCTTCCGAGATGCTCAGCCGGGTGGCCAGCTCAGTGGCCGGCCCCCGAGCAGGTGAATGTGCAGATGATCGACTGTCTGTCCGCCGTCGGCCCCGCAGTTGATCACCAGCCGATAGCCCTCGGCCAGGCCCAGCTGTTCGGCCAACTGGGTGGCCACCCGGACCAGGTGCCCGAGCAACGGACTGTCGGCATCGGTCACGGCGGCCAGGCTCGGGATCGGCTGCTTGGGAATCACCAGCAGATGGGTCGGCGCCTGGGCCGCGACATCGTGGAACGCCAGGCAGCGATCGTCTTCATACTCAATCTGGGCCGGAACCTCACGGCGGATGATCTTGGCAAAGATAGTCTCAGCCATCGGTCGCCTTTGCCTCTGTCGTGGCCTTCTTGCGAGAGCGGCGTCGTTTCGGCTGTGGCAGCGCCCATTCTTTGGTGAGCTGTTCGAAGACCTCCGGCGTCTCGTAGCGGACGATGTTGTCGCCTTCGGGCATCGGTCCGATCAGTGAACGGAACACCGGGGCGCCTCGCAGTTCAAGGTCGGTGCTGCAGTCGTCGATGCCGATCTGCAAGTGGGTCTTCAGAATGTCTTCAGCTGTGTCAAAGTCGTGCACGATCAGTTCGCCGTCACGGCCCTGCGTCACGATCCGCCAGGTGTCTTTCGCCATTGTCTTCTCCCCGGGAGCGTGGGAAGGCCGGCCACGGCATCCGCTGGCAGCTCCCTGCAAAACACTGAATCGGCCAGCTGGCAGCGAATACTGACCGGGCGGCCCAGCGGTTGTCGCGACCGTCACAGGCTGGCC
>CALAZQ010000214.1 GCA_937926325.1 uncultured Planctomycetaceae bacterium
GAACTGCAGCAGATTGAGTCGGATGCCTACCGGCAGGTCGAGGAGATCCGCGGCAAGGCCGATGCGGAGGCGTCGGAAATCTATGCCAACGCCTACACCTCAAGCCCCCTGGCGGCTGACTTTTACACGTTCGTCAAAACGCTCGACACCTACCGGGCGACCCTCGGCAGCGACAGCACCCTGGTGCTCTCGACCGACAGCGACCTGTTCCGGCTGCTCAAGGGCATTGGCGAGCCGGCTGAGCCGGCGGCGAAATAGGGTTGATCAGCCCCTGCTGCTGCTCGCCTTCAGCAGGCTTTTCTGAAAGAATCAGGAATCTGCCGCAGGCACCGTACGCCTGCATCCTTGCAAGAAAGTGTACGGAAGTATACTTTTTCATAAAGAGGTTCCGTCGCTCCGGGAGCATCATCATGGCCACTGACGCCAGAACCTCGGCAATCTCATCTGCCGGGCCCGAAAAGCTCGGCTACGCCGAGTACTGCATGCTTCCGGCCGACGACAAGCGGCACGAAATCATCGATGGAGAGCATGTTGTGACGCCCGCTCCGTCAACCACCCATCAGACGGTTTCCAAGCGGCTGTTGTATGAGCTCTACACCCAGCTGGAATTGACCGGTCGGGGCCTCGTGTTCGCTGCTCCGGTTGATGTGCAGTTGACCGAGCATGACATCGTGCAGCCTGACCTTGTCGTCATTCTCAAAGACCGGGCCGACATCGTCACGGCATCCAAAATCGCTGGCGTCCCTGACCTTGTCATCGAGATTCTTTCCCCCTCCAGCCGAACCCAGGACAGGCAGGTCAAACTGCGGGCGTACGAACGCACCGGGGTTGCTGAATATTGGCTCGCTGACCCTGACAGCAGGACCCTTGAACGGTATCGGCTGCGGGACGGCCGGTACCAGCGTGAGCCGGCGGCCGACCCGGTTGAGGCTTTTGACGGGGGCTTGTCGATCCGGCTGGCCGACATCTGGTAGCGACGCCCATAGTGGCGGAAAATTGGTGACGTTCTAGCGTCTGCCACATTTTTGCTCTGCCGTGTAACGGACCGCTCCGCTCTCCGTTGACTGGGCAGCATCATTCATTCGCTCACCTCGGAGGACGGCACCATGCCCACGGCCGGAGATTCCGCGCACTGGGTGCTGGAGGCGGTTGAGGCCTACGAACTACCGCTGCTGCGGTATGCCCGGCGGCTGCTCGATGACCTCGATTTGGCAAACGATGCCGTCCAGCACGCCTTTGTAAAACTCTGCGAGCAGTCGCAGGAGCAGCTGGAAGGCCGGGTGGCCCCCTGGCTGTTTCGGGTCTGCCGCAACAAGGCAATCGATCACCTCCGTCGGGCCGGACGCGAGCAGACGCTGCTGGACGACGGCCCTGGCGACACTGAGGCGACCGCACCAGCCCTGGCCCCCGACAGCCGCGAGGCCGATCCAGCCGACCTGGCCGAGCGGCATGACCTGGCTGATCTGGTCGGCCAGCTGCTCGTCCATCTGCCTGCCGCCCAGCGGGAAACCCTCGACCTCTGGTGCAGCGGCCTCAGCCATCGGCAGATCGCCGAGGTGACGGGCCGCAGTGAAGGCAACGTGCGGGTGCTGGCCCATCGGGGGCTGACCACGCTGCGAACTCATCCCCGCATCCGCCGGCTGCTGGCCGAGCACTCCACCACCCAACCCGCGAGGCTGCCATGACCACCACTCCCCACAACGACGGCCCCGAACAGCGGCCCAACACTCAGCGACCACTGACCGACGACCAGCAGGTGCTGCTGACCGCCGCGGCACTCGATCAACTGGAGGCCGGCTCAGCTGAGCAGACAGCGGTCGATGCCCTGCTGTCAGAGGACGTCGCTGAGGCGGCCCGCACATTCACCGATGAAACCCGGCGGCTGGCTGCGGCGGCCCAGGACTCGGCCCAACGCGAGACAGCCGCTCTGGCAGATGACCCCTTCCGCCAGGATCTGCGGCGGGCGGTGCTGACGGCGATTGCTGGCGATGGTCAGCCGGCGTCACCAGTGAACGGCCGATCCCGCCGACGCCTGATTGGCTGGCTCAGCATTGGCAGTCTGGCGACGGCGGCCCTGGTGATGCTGGCGTTTTTGCCACTCACCGTAAAAAGCCTCGCCCCGACCAATCAGGATCGCCGGCTGGCTATGCGGACCGACGAGCCCCTCGCAGAGTCAGCCGCTTCCAGTCGGCCGGCACCAGCTGCAACCGCCAAACAGCTGCCCGCCCCCGCCGTCCCGCCAATGGACGCCCTCGCCGGTGCGGCGGGCAACACGACGGTTCGTGAGCGTGCCAGCCGACAAGAGCAGGCAAAGGCCGCTGCACCTGGCTCGCGTGCCGCTGCCGAGCCATTGGCGGTGATGGCTGACGAGGCCGCCGACGCGAGTGCCATCGCTCCGGCCGCATCGGCTCTGGCTCGGTCTGCCGAAGTCGGCAGGCGGGTCGGGGTCGGCATGATGCAAGCCC
>CALAZQ010000215.1 GCA_937926325.1 uncultured Planctomycetaceae bacterium
AGCAGCGGCAGCACCGACGCGGGCCCAGGTCAGCCAAGAGTGAGCCGGTGGCAAAACCGTCGTTGGCCGAGCGACTGTATCGGTCGTTTCCCAGGCAGCTACGGCGGACCACCATAATTCGGCAAGCTGTCGCCGCCGCACATGGATCGCATCAAAGCCATACCAGTCGGCTGGCTGGTCGATTAGGGTGGCCGACTGCGCCGCGGCCAAGCTAACCACAGCCTGATCGGTCGTAGCTGACCGCTCCTTGATCTGTTCAAGTGCGAGCGAACAGCCCGGCACAAACAGCGTCTTGAGCAGCCGGTAGCGGAACGAGCCGACGCTCGCGATGCTCGCCAGCGGCAGCCGCGTGATCACCACGCAAAACCCACGCTGCCGGAGCCGCAGCAGCGTTTCATCCACCCAGCTGGCCAGCTGCTCAACGGAAAATCCATAAAGCAGGTCGTTGCCGATGTCGGTCACCACCGCCACCCGGGGCCGGTCGGCCGCTGTATTGTCAGCGAGCAGCCGATCGAGCGACCGCCAGAGCCCACAGCCCAGGACCGACGGCAGCCGCCGGTTCCAGACCCGGCTGTTGGCCCCAAACGAGCGGCCGTGACCCGCTGCCACCGCCAGGTCCACCGGCCCACCCGCCCACTGATTCGCCACCGTCACCAGTCGGGAAAGCCCCCGAGAGAGATTGCTCGCCCCGATCGCCACCACCAACGGTCGCTGACCGCCCCCAACCACTGCCGTCCTGCCGCTCCGCCCGGCCATGCTGGCCACCTAGCGGCCGATCCCAGGCTGCGAGAGCCGCTGAAAGCAGCCATAGGCCAGCAGCGCAAACATCACGGCCAGGTAGAGGTCCTGTCGCTGAAAGGCCCAGAAGGCGATCGTCCCGGCAATCAACAGCCCGAACAGTGAGGCGATGCTCACGGCCGCCGACACACCGGCCGCCCGCAGCCCCTCCAGTACGATCGTGCCGCCATCGAGTGGCGGCACCGGCAGCAGGTTGAGCACCGCCCAGCCGATATTCACAAACAGCAGATGATAGACCGCAAGGTTGGCGAGGCTACTTGGCAGACGCCGACCTTGCTCGGCGGCGGCGGCCAGCCAGTCGCCAATGACCGGCAGGCGGGCCACCATGCCACTCGGGGGCAGCCGGTAGCCGGACGCCACCAGCGCCACAATCACGAGGCAGATGAACAGCAGTTGGGCCAGCGGGCCAGCCGCCGCCACCAGCAGCCGCCGCCAGGGCTGCTGCAACTGTCGGGCCGGCATCCCAAAGGGAATCGCCAGGCCACCAAAGTGATAGAGCACGATCCGCGCCGGCTGCCCGAAGCCGGCAAACACCAGGGCGTGGCCAAGTTCATGGATGAGGATCGAAACAAAGACCACCGCAATCCAGACTGCCAGATAGACCAGCAGCATGCGGCCATCATCACCGGCAAGTCCCCGGGCGACGCCCCAGCCCAGCAGGGCCGCCGCCACCCAAAACCAGCCGGTCACCCGCACGGGAATGCCGGCGATCGAGAACTGGAAGTCGGCGGGCGTCGGCTGGGGTTCAGTAAGCAGCATGGCTTGATTATGCCGCCTGTTCAGTCGGCGTTGCGGCCTGATGATCCGGTTCGGCCGCCGCGGCTTCTGGAAGGCCGCCAGCCGCAATGGTCAGCACCGCTACGGCGGCCCGGGCGGCGGAGCCGGGCTGGGCCACCTGCAAGGCCAGGGCCTCCAGAGCATTGACCGACTGCTGTCGGACCGCCGTGTCAGTGAGCCAGTCGATCACATGGCCGGCCGCTGCTGGAGCCGGATCCTGCACCGCCAGATATTCCGGGAACAGCATCTGCGGATCGGCCGGGGCCAACTGCTGCGGCGGCCACCAGACCGGCTGCAGCGGACCGATCGGCTCGGGGATGGCCAGCAGGTTGACGAGCGTAAAGGCCCGGGTGTGCCGCAGCCAGCTCTGGGCGACGTAAGCCCAGCGGCTGATTGAATAGACAATCACTGTCGGCACCCGGGCTGCCAGCAGTTCCAGCGAGACTGAGCCGCTCACCGACATGGCCGCGGCCGCGTGCGGGATCAGTTCGGTTGTCTGCCCGGCTGCAACGCTGAGTCGGGCTGGCTTCTTGTCGGCAAGTGGACCAGCCAGCTGCCGGCTGATCGTGTCGGCATGCCGCTGATGCAACGCGGCAATGACAAATCGGGCCGCCGGCACCCTGGCCTCAACCAGGCGGGCGGCCCGTACCAGGCAGCCGAGGTTGGCCTCGATCTCTTGGCCGCGGGAGCCGGGAAGCAGCAGCACCAGCGGCTCGGCTGCAGTCATCGGGTCGGCCGGTGGCGGCGGTGGCCGTTCGTCGAAGAAGGGATGCCCCACCAGCGTGCTGGCCATCCCCTGGGCCTCGAACCAGTCATGTTCGAACCGCAATGCTGACAGCACATGGTCCACCAGCCGCCGCATCTTGCCGATCCGCCAGCTGGCCCAGGCCCAGATCTGCGGCGGACAATAGAAGACCACCGGAATGCCGTGCCGCTTGGCCCGCCAGGCCAGCCACCAGTGAAAGCCAGGAAAGTCGACCAGCACGCAGACGTCAGGCCGGTCGTCGAGAAAGCTCCGCTCAGCCCGCCGGGCCAGTTCAACGAAGCGATGAATGTTGATGAACACCCGCAGGAACCACATCACCGCCAACTGGGTCATGTCGGCCACCAGTTCACAGCCGGCCCGGGCCATTTCAGGGCCACCAAGGCCAACGCAGACCGCCGCCGGGCAGCGGGTCCGGATCGCACGGCACAACAGTGCCGCATGATGATCGCCAGATGGCTCACCGGCCGACAGAAAGACACGCACGACGAAGCAGCTCCAACAGAACCCTCAGGGACGGCACCACAGAGTATTTCAACTGCTGCGGCCTCCTCACAGGCCAGTTTCCCGCGGGACATGGCGGGCTGGCAGCCCGTCTCACCTGGATTTCGTCTGCTGCCGCGGTTCAGGCAGGCCGATGGCAGCGACGGTTGTCAGGCCGATCACCACCGCCCCTGCCAGAAAAATGGGCACCGCCCCGACCCGGTCGATCAACCAGCCAATCAGCGGTGCGAGCACGAATGGCGCTGCGAGCGCCGCCCCGATCAGGCTGACATAGCGAGGCTGGCGGGCAACCGTCGGGGCCAGTTCGAGGGCATAGTTACTGATGATTCGCAGGGTGATCGGATTGAGCCCGAGCGGCAGGTAGGCCAGCCAGAACCAATCAGCCGCCATCCGGATGGGAACACCTGCCAAGCCAACCACCGTCAGCGGCGTAGCGGTACAGCAGCCGATCAGCCCGATGAGTACCATTCGATTGCCCCGCCGATCGGCCAGCGGTCCGACCACCAGACTGGCGAGACCGGTCGCAACGTTTTGCACAATCACCCAGGTCAGCAGACTGCCTGAGCCGGTACCAAACTGGGTGCGGGCAAAAGCCTGATAGTGCGGGAAGAGGATCAGCACTGCCGAGAAGCCGGCAGCCACGATCGCCAGCCGCAGAACCGCCCGGTCTTGCTTCAGCAGTGTCCAAAATGGGGCGGTCTCAACCGCCTCCGGCCGCCTCTCGCCGCTGCCGGGCTGCAGCGGCGGTTCGTTGAAGAAGCCCGGTACCGCCGCCGCCAGCAAAAAGAAACCACCGGTCGCGGTGAAGATCAAGGGAAATCCATCGGGCCGTTTGAGCCACGGTCCGAGTGCCACCACCGCCACAGAGATGGCCAGAACGCTGCCGATGGTCACACTGAGCAGTAACACCCGGCCCCGATGACCGGCCGTGATGAGCCGTCCCTGGAGGGTGGCCACCAGCAGCTGATTGCATCCATTGATGACCGAGAAGATGCCGTAGATCACCAAGAAGCATGCTGCCAGCAACTGGGGATGGTGAGCCACCATGGGTGACCAGATTGCTGCCAGCAACAGAAAGCTGCCTGCCAGGCCGGTGGTTGTTGCCGCCAGCAGCCACCGCACAACCGGCTGCCGGGCAACGGCCGGGGCAATGAGCAACGGAAACAGACTGTTGCCAGCCCGATTGAGCACTGGGAGCACCCCCCGCAGCAGGCCGGAGTCGATGCAGGCATCGAGCACCGCCGGCATGATCACCGTCTCAGTCTTGAAGATCCAGCCCACCCGCGCCACCACCTGATAGGCCACCAGACAGGCAATATTGCGGGGCTCGCGGGCCGCCTGTGCCGTGGCAAGAGGCTCCGGGCGGGCAAAATTCATGTGGCAGAGGCGGGAGAGCGGGCGGGAAAAACTTCGGTACAATCGCAGTCTCGCGGCAGAGGCCTCGCGGGACCGACCAAATATCCTAGCCGCTCATCCGGTGATCCCCATTCACAGATACCGCATGTGATAACTCCCATGATGCTCCCACCAGCTGATCGCACCGCCTGTTTCTCACTGCCACCAGCCGGACGTCGCTGGCTGGCCTGGCTGCTTGCTGCCGGTGCGGTCGTCACCGGGCTCAGCCCAACCGCCCAGGCCGATCATTTCGTCTGGTTCGGCTGCTACACCGGCAAACCTCCCCGCGGGGAAGGCATCTATGTCTCACGCTATGCGGCTTCGTCCGGCGACCTCAGTCCGGCCGAACTGGCCGGCACCGTAAAGAACCCGTCGTTCCTCGCCCTTCATCCAACCCTGCCGGTGCTCTATGCCGTCTCAGAAATCGCTGATCTCGACGGCAAGCCCACCGGCGGCATCACCAGCTTTGCCATCGATGAAACGACGGGCAGGCTCACCCAGCAGAGCGTCCAGCCCTCCGGCGGCAAGGGCCCCTGCCACCTGTCGATCGATCGCACCGGCAGCGTCCTGCTGGCGGCCAACTATGGCAGCGGCAGTGCCATCTGCCTGGGGCTGAATCCTGATGGCAGCCTCAAGCCCGTCACCGCCCCGCAGGGAGAGGGCCCCGGGGGCTTTCTCCAACACACTGGCAGCGGCCCGAACAAAGGTCGCCAGCAGGCTCCCCACGGCCACTCGATCGACCCGACCCCGGACGGCCGCTTTGCCATCAGCTGCGACCTCGGCGCCGATCGGGTCTTTGTGCATGCCCTCGACACCAAGGTCGCAACGCTCACGACGCACAGCGAGGCCCCGACGCGGCCGGGCGGTGGGCCGCGACACTTCGCCCTGCACCCCAGCCTGCCCTATGGGTATGCCAATAACGAACTCGACATGACGGTGACGGCCTTCAGCTTCGACAGCAGGCAGGGCCAGCTCAAGCCGATCCAGACGCTCTCAACGCTGCCCGATTCGGTGACCGACCGGGCCGGCTTTTCAACGGCTGAAATTGCCGTCCATCCCAACGGTCGGTTCCTCTACGTCTCAAACCGCGGGCATGACTCACTGGCCATCTTCACCATCGACCAGATGACCGGAAAGCTGGCCTTTTCAGGGGTCGAACCGACCCACTGCCAGACCCCCCGGCATTTCGCAATTGCCCCTGGTGGCAGCCGACTGTTCGCTGCGGGGCAGTCGTCCAGTACGGTGGCCGCCTTCACGCTCGACCCCGAAACGGGCAAACTGAGCTTTACCGGCAAAAGCCTGAAGGTTCCCACCCCCGTTTGCATTCTGTTCTCACGGTCCCTTGCGGCCGACGCCTCCCGCCCATGACCACCTGCCTGCTCAAGTCAAAAATTCATCGCGCCTGTGTGACCGGGGCCTCGGTCGATTACGAAGGGAGCCTGACGATCGCCAGCGATCTAGCCGAGCGGGTCGGGCTGCGTTCCTACGAACGAATCCTGGTCGGCAATCTCGCCAACGGCGAACGGTTTGAAACCTATTGCATCTACGGGCCGGCCGGCAGCGGGGTGATCGAACTCAACGGTGCGACCGCCCATCTCGGCACCATCGGCGATCGGCTGACGATCATGTCGTTCGGCTGGTACACGCCGGTGGAAGCCGACGCAATGCAGCCAGCCGTGCTGCTGCTCGACGAGACGAACCAGATCATCCGTGAAAGCGGCACGATGGCCGTATAGGGGTCGGCAGTTATCGCGGTGGTGTCTGCTGCCGCAGCAGCAGCTCGAGGTAGCTGGCCGGTTCGGGCTGCTCAAGGCCGACCTCACGGGCCAGCGACTCAACACAGTCGCGGGCCAGCGGCACTTCGCCCTCACGGGCGACGATCTCAAACTCGGCGAAGTTCCCGAGCCCGACAACACTGTCGATCGCGACTTCGACCTCACTTCCGTGCCAGAGCACCCGGGCGGGCCGCCGCGTCTTGGCCACCTCTCGCACCTCGCGAAACCCGAGTGCCTCGAGCAGTTCGGTCCAAGCGGCGATCGTCGCCTGCCCCGTCGGCCCACAGGGCACCACACCAAGTTCAATCTCCCGCCGGATCTTGGTCGCGGCGTCGACCCGCGGCCCCTTCCAGGTGACCGCGACGGTGTCATCGACCCGCCGCAGCCGCAGGGCCTCGTCTGTCTTGGCAAAGTTTCGCACCGGGTGGGCAAAATACCTGTCCACCTGCTCGATCGGTTCCCGAAATCGGGCCGCCAAGGCAGTCAGCCGTTCGACCAGCGGATCGGTATCAGCGACCGGAAATTTCAGTTCGACTTCGTACACTTAGACGTCCTTCCATCTATCACGTAATGATCACCCGCAGGCCGACCGGAGCCTTCCCGACCTATGCTACCCGCCAGCCTGATCAGTCGCCTCACCCTCCTCCTGATTCTGTTGCTGCCTGTCGCGGGCTGCCGGCCAGGCGGAGATGCCGCCAGCGGACGGCTGGCCGGGGCTGCCGTTCCTCCCCTGACAATCGTTCCCCTCGACCGCATCGGCCCCGCCCCAATCTTGGAAGGGCGGCTGACGCTGCTGAACTTCTGGGGCACCTGGTGCCCGCCTTGCCGCCGGGAACTCCCAGGGCTGGTGCGGCTGGCCAACCGCCTGGCCAACGAGCCTCGGTTTCAACTGATCGCGGTCTCATGCGGGGGTGGCGGCCGGGACGATATCGAGCAACTGCGGCAGGAAACCACGGCCTTTCTGGCGGCCGCCGGCCTGGTGGTCGATGTCTGGGCCGATCCCTCTGGCCGTACCCGGCAGGCTTTTGCGAGCCAACTCGGCTTTTCGGCATACCCCACCAGCTATCTGATCGGCCCCGACGCCACTGTGCTGGCGGTCTGGCAGGGCTATTCGGCCACAGTGGAGGCAGAAATTGCCCGGGCGGTTGCGGCGGCAGTCAAACAGCTGCCGGCATCGAATGCGGAAGCTGCTTCAGCCGCTGATTGAACTGTTGCACGACGCCAGCCGGATCGGCAGCCGCCGTGACGGCGGCCGACACTGCAACCCGTCGGACCCCCAGGCCAGCCAGTTGCTCAAGCCGATCGGGCGTGATCCCGCCGATGGCAAAGGCTGGCAGGTTGACCTCGGCAGCCACCTGCCGCAGGAATTCCGCCGGGGCAAAGCTGGCAAAGCCCTTCGTGGCCGAGGGAAAACAGGGGCCGATGCCGAGATAGTCGGCGCCGTCGAGTACGGCCTGCTGCACCTCGTTGAGGCAGTGGGCCGTGCGGCCGATGAGGAGTCGCGGCCCACAGACCCGGCGGGCCAGCGGCACCGGCAGGTCGTCGGCACCCAGATGCACGCCGTCGGCCCCAGCCGCCACGGCAACATCGGCCCGATCGTTGACGATGACCAGGCACCGCGGCCGTCCCGAGGCTTCGGCCTGTCGCCGCGCTGCGGCAACCGCCGCCCGCGTTCGCTCACAGAGGAGCGGCACACTGGCAGCCTTGTCCCGCAGCTGAATCATGCCGACCCCGGCGGCCAGCAGCTGGTTCAGCTGGCTGGCAAAGCCCTTGCCTGACGAGCCCACCGCCAGCAGGACACACAGCCTCACGTCCGCCAAGCGTTCTGCGCTGACCACTACCGTCACCGCCGCCCGCTCCAGGGTGTAGAGCCGGTACCGCAGCTGCTCAAACGCCGGCGTCGCCGCAGGTACGACGAGCCGGCTGAACTCTTCCAGGCTGCGGAGTGCCTGGGTGCCACGGGCGGCATTGGCGGCCAGCAGGTCAGCCAGAGTGGCCCGGGCTGGCGTCCGCGTTGCAGCCACCCCGGCACCAACATCACCCGCCACGTCCCGCAGGCGAATCCGCTCGGCGAACTCGGCGGCGGCCAGCACCACTGCCAGATCATGCCTGATCGCCTTGGCCAGGCGGGCAAGATGGGCGTCACCGAGCATGAACCGCAGGGCATCCTCAAGCACGCGGATCGCCTCGGCAGCCCGGTTCGCCGAGGCATCGAGCGTTCGCCAAACTCCCGCCGTCTCGACTGTTTGTGCAGGTCCAGGAATCGTCATTGCCAGCCGCTCCAGCCATCAACTCGCCATTGGTCTGAGTCTACAAACTCCTTAGAGTCCGGCCGGGCAGAAGACGGAGATCAGCCTTCGTTGCCTGTCGCCCTTCCACCCTGTTCACGTTGCCTCCCGGCTTTGGGGCCACCGTGTCGTTCCTCCGCTCCCTGACGCTGCTCTGGCCGGGACTGCCCTGGGTATGGCTCCGGGGCAGCCGAGCCGGTCTGGTCCTGGCAGTTGCCTTCGCTATCTGCCTCGACATGGCGGTGGTCACCACCTGGGTTTGGACCGAGTTTGTGGATCCGCGGGTGACGCTCGGAATCTGGACTGCCGCGGCGGTGATCTGGCTGGTGGCGACTGTTTCGGCCGTGGCGGCCTTTCCACCACCGCTGACCAGCCGCCGGGACGCCGCCACTGAACAGCTCTTTGTCGCCGCCCGAGATGCCTATCTGGCCCGCGACTGGCTGACGGCCGAGACCAAGCTGCAAACCCTGCTGGCAATCAGCCCGACCGACGGCGAGGCCCAGCTGCTCTTCGGCACCCTGCTGCGGCGGGCGGGTCGGCTCAACGAGGCAAAATCCGCCCTTGAAAAACTCGCCCGCAGTGATGCCGGTCTGCCCTGGCGGCACGCCATCGGACGAGAACTGCAGTGTCTGAACCGCACCGAACAGCCACAGCACGACGAGGCCGCCGACGAGCCCCAGTCGCTGCCGGCCGAGGCCCAGCCGCGGCAGGCGGCAGCCTGAAAAGCGGCTGCCGGGCCAGTTTCCCGCGGGAACGACGACCGCCACGAGACAGTCCCCGACGCCCCCTCTACAATAGGGAAACCACGGCGAACCGCCGTTCCCGAACAGCTTCGATGGAATTTTCTGTGCCGAGTGGCGTAGAGTTTGCACCCGACACGAGTAGCTGGGAGTTGATGACCCTTGGCTGCCGGAATGGCAGATGGGTGTTCTGGGCGGGTTCAGTATTTACGAGAGGTTGATTCATGTACGAGCGATTTACAGACCGCGCCCGCAAGGTGATGCAGCTGGCCAACCAAGAGGCCCAGCGGTTCAACCACGAGTACATCGGCACCGAGCATGTCCTGCTCGGCCTCATCAAGGAAGGCAGCGGCGTCGCAGCGAATGTCTTGAAAAATCTCGACGTCGATCTCCGCAAAATCCGGATGGAGGTCGAAAAACTCGTCCAGAGCGGCCCTGACATGGTGACGATGGGCAAGCTTCCCCAGACACCGCGGGCCAAGAAAGTCATCGAGTATTCGATGGAAGAGGCCCGCAACCTCAACCACAACTACGTCGGCACCGAGCACATCCTGCTCGGCCTGCTGCGAGAGCAGGAGGGCGTCGCGGCCCAGGTGCTGATGAACCTCGGCCTCAAGCTCGAGGATGTCCGCGAGGAGGTGCTCAACCTGCTCGGCCACGGGATGGACGAGGGGAGCGAGCGGTCGGGCATGGG
>CALAZQ010000216.1 GCA_937926325.1 uncultured Planctomycetaceae bacterium
CGCGAAAACTCCGACCGAACCGGATGAAATCGGCCGACTTGATGGCATTAACCTATCTTTTGGCGGCCGATGCTGACCGTTTTCTCTCATATCGCGCGGCAATTTGTGTTCACGCCCCCTTTTCGGTAGCGTGAAGGTCTCGGCTGGACTGACGCACAGACTGCCGGTTGGTACGCGAGCCCCGTTTCGCGCGGGGAGGGAGAAAACCTGATGACGACCGCGACTCTCAAGGAAAAGCCGGTCCGCGATTTGGCAAAGCTGGCCAAGCAGCAAGGCGTGCCGGGCTGGCATGCGATGCGAAAAGACCAGCTCATCAAGGCGCTGGTACGGCGGGCCAAGGCCGCCAGGCCGGCCGCTGCCGCCACGACCAGCGGGATTGTTGCCGCCCGGGCTGCCGCCGGGTCGAAAAAAAATTCGCCGCGCGGGACCGCCGCCAACCGGGCAGCAAACGACTTGAAAACCGCGAGCCGCTCAGTCGCGACGGCAGGCAGTTCGAAGGCTGCCCCCAGTCGTCGGGCGGCCCGCGGCCGAAACCAGGGCCCGCCCTCCCGTCAGGCCTCAATCGCCCGTCGCCGGGCTGCGGTCACTGAACAAATCCGGGCCGCGCAGGACCGCCTGGCCCGGGAAAAGAGCCTGGTTAGCCGCCCCGAGCCCAGCCGTAAGCGGGCTCAACTCCGCGACCGGGCGGTGCTGATGGTTCGGGGGCCACACTGGTTGCACGCTTTTTGGGAAGTCACGCCACAGAGCGTCCGCCGGGTCGAGGCTGCCATGGGGCAGGAATGGCATGCCGCCAAGCCCACACTCCGCCTGCTGGAAGTCGTCAGCGGTGCCGCCGGCTCCCCCTCGGAACGTGTGGTGCGGGAAATCGAAATCCATGGCGGGGTGAAAAACTGGTTCATCGACGTCCGCAACCCGCTGCGATGCCGGATCGAACTCGGGTATCGGTCTCGGCACGGCGAGTTTCACCCCATCTGCCGCAGCAATATCGTGAACATCGGTGCCGGCTCTCAGGGCGACTCCCTTGACGCCCATTGGGGGGACATCGCCACGAACTGCGACAAAATCTATGCAATGAGTGGCGGCTTCTCGTCCGAGGATCATCCCCAGGAACTGCAAGAGCTGTTCGAGGAGCGACTCAAGCGGCCACTCGGCCCACCCGATTCGAACCCTTCCGGCCTCGGTGAAAGCCTTGAACAGGGAGAGCCGCTTGGCTTTCCACTTGAGGTTGAGGCCGAGATGATTGTCTACGGTGTCACTGAAAAAGGGGCCTACCTGACGATTCAGGGAGAACCGGTCGAAGTCGAAGATGACGGCGGCTTCCGCGTGCGGGTGGAGATGCCCAACAAGCGGCAGGTGATTCCGATCATGGCTCAGTCGGCGACCGGCCTCGAGCGTCAGACCGTGGTGCTGGCCATTGAGCGAAACACCAAGGCCATGGAGCCGCACCTCCGCGAGGCCGACGAGCTGTAGCGGGGGACAAGGGCGACGCGGAAACCGGAAGCTGTTTTCGGCGGGTGGTCGCGGCTATCATTCCCTGGCGTGAGAATGTTGGTGCCCCACCGAGGCTGTGGGGCGGTAAGTTTTCTGCCATGACCGTGCTGTGTCGAACCTATGCCGGTGAGCTCTTAACGAGGCTCGTCGGGTGCCAATATGGTGCCGGCCGCGTGCAATGCCGACCTGCTGCTCCTTGCTGAGTATGCGGGATTCGGTTGCAGGCCCCGGAACTGAGGCACCCTCCTTTTGGATTGGCGAGCTCTCCGCATTCCACGGCACCACGGCATTGCGGTGGATCACTTATCGCCCCGCGGCCTCGCCGGCGGAGCGGCATCAACCCTTGCCGCGATCGCGGTCCGCCGGCCCGCTTGTTGGCCCAGATGAGCCGGCCTCGAGCGTCAGCAGGCCTCCGGCAACGGCTGTTGTCACCACCGCCGCCGCCCAGACGACACCGATTCCCAGCGCCGTTCGCAGGCAGATGCCGCCACCGACCTGATCGCCGACCCCGGTCAGCAACCCGCCGAGGGCCAGCACCAATACCAGCACCAGCGGCAGCAGCAGCGAGAGCGCGACTCCCCAGGCAAGCAAACGGCGGGCAATCGGAATCATCCGGAAGAACTCCGCTGGTAAACAGGAGGGGATGGGGCGTTTGTGCGGCCAGGCAGTGGAGGGCGAACCCTTCACCAGACGACCAGAATGGTAGTGTACGCTGCGGCACGGCACGAAACAGCGGAGGACGCCACCGGTGGGAGGTCAGGACGGGCACGGGACGGCATTCCACGGGCCGCCAGCGGCGTCGCCGCTGAAAGGCCGCTCGCAGGCCCCGCGGCCGACGGCCCGGATCCGCGGGTGGCTCATGCTGTTGGCGCTGGCCGGTGGCGATCCAGCCACCGCCGACCGGGTCGATCTCGATGACGGCCGCAGCCTGACGGGCCGATTTGCCCTGCTTCCCGGCGTCAGCGTCGATGCCGACGAGCGGGAGGGGGAGGCGGCCACGGCCGTGATGTGCGACGACGGCCTGACCCGCACCTTCGTGCCCCGCCGGCGGGTGGTCGCCGCCGAGAAGAGCCCCGTCGATGCCGGCCTGGAACGGATCGAGATTCCCCAGCGGGTTCCGGATGGTGGCCGCCGCGTTGCCGGCGTCGGCGGGGTCCTCGCAGCCACGCCGTTCGATGAATTCGGGCGGCGAATTCTCTCCCTCGCCACCGCCTCGGGCCGACTCGATATCGTGCAGGGCATCACCACGATCACCCCCCGCTGGACTGCCGTGGAAGGCCTGCTGACCGACCAGACCCATCGCATCGACATGCGGCTGGCGACATCGTCCATTCCCCGCGACACGCTCCGCCGGGTGATTGAGCGACAGATCGACAGGAATGACATCGACCAGCGGCTGCAATTTGTCCGGCTGCTGCTTCAGGCCTCGCGGTACCGTGAGGCGGCTGCCGAGCTTGAGCAACTCACCGCAGACTTTCCTGGTGCCACCGACCTCCGCGACCAACAGCAGAGCCTGGCCGCGCTCGCGGCGGGGCAGCTCCTTGACGAGATTCGGCTGCGGCGGCAGGCCGGTCAGGACCGGCTGGTGATCCAGCTGCTGGAGTCCTTTCCGGCAGGGGACGGCACCGGCGAACTGCTGCAGGCAGTCGCGGAAATTCGTGATGGCTATCGCGAGCGGCTCGACCGGGCTGGCCGGCTGGTGGCCCTGCTGCGGGACCAGGCCGCCGCTGTTGCCGACGCCCGTGACCGTGAGGCGGCCGTCCGGCTGACCGACGAGATTGCCGCGCAGCTCACCTTCGCCACCCTCGATCGCCTGGTGGTCTTTGAGCGAATCGCCGGCGACGGGCAGCTGGCGGCAGAGCAGAGCCTGGCACTGGGACTCAGCGGCTGGTTGGCCGGGGCTGACCGGTCACAGGTCAACCTCAAGCTTGCCCTCTCGACGGCCCGGGTCAGGGAACTGCTTCGCGGCTACCTGACTGCAGGCACCGACGACGAGCGGGCTGCACTCCGGCGGCGACTTGCCGATGAGGAGGCCTTCGATCCGCCGACGGTGGCCGCGGTGGCCGCCCAGATGCTGCCGCCACTGCCGGCTCCCGCGGCCGACAACGACGGCCTGTTCACGATTGACGTCCCCCGCCCGGCCACCGCCGGCAGTCCCGCCGAAACCTTCCGCTGCCTGGTGCAGCTGCCCCCTGAATATGACGCCCGCCGGCGGTATCCCGCCATCGTCAGCCTGCATGCCGCCTGGAGCACCCCCCTGAACCAGATTGAGTGGTGGGCGGGCATGCCTGACGAGCAGGGGCGGCGGAACGGACAGGCAGGCCGCCACGGCGGAATCATCATCGCCCCCGCCTGGGCCGACCCCAACCAGCAGACCTACGGGTACACCGCCCGAGAGCATGCGGCTGTGCTGGCAGCCCTCCGCGAGGCCTCCCGCCGGTTCGCCATCGACTCTGACCGGGTGTTCCTCTCCGGCCATTCACTCGGCGGAGATGCGGCCTGGGACATCGGCCTGGCCCATCCCGATCTCTGGGCGGGCGTCGTGGTGATCGCCGGGTCGGCGGCCCGGTACATCAACCACTATCACCCCAATGCCGAACAGCTTCCGCTCTATCTGGTCGCCGGCGGCCTCGACCAGGCCAGCTTCACCGCCAACGAGATGGACCTCGATCGCTACCTGCTGAAAAACTACGACGTCACGTATGTCGAATACCGGGGGCGGGGACACGAGCATTTCTCGGACGAGATTATTCGCATCTTCGACTGGATGAGCCGCCGGAAGCGAAACTTTTTCCCCCGTTCCATCGAGGCGGTGAGCCTGCGGCCGGGGGACCGCTTTTTCTGGTGGATCGAAATGGACGCACCACCACCGCGAACGATGATCCTGCCGACCGACTGGCCAGCCGGGCAGGCCATCCGGCCCTTCGCGCTCGCGGGCAAGGCGACCAGCGGCAACCGCATCTCGGTTCGCTGCGGGGCCGATCGGGTGCGAATCTGGCTCGCCCCCGAACTGGTCGATTTCAAGCGGCCCGTCACCGTCTCGCTCGGTGGCCGCCAACTCCATCGCGGCGAACTGACACCCGACATCGATGTCCTGCTCGAGGACCTCCGCACCCGCTGCGACTACCAGCACCCCTTCTGGGCCGTGATCGACTCCAGCAACGCCCCAGGGCGTTAGGGCCGCTCATCAATTTGTTTGCGGCTCCTTGGGGCGGCTGGCAACCTCTTCATTGGGCTGGTCGCTCTTTGCGTTTTCCTGCGGCAGGGTCAGCCCGCCGATGAACCAGCCGTCCTCGAGCGTTTGCATCACAAAACCACCTGTTCCGAAATACTGACGAACGCTCTCGAAGTCGGGCAGCGTGCTGCCGTCAATCTTCTGGTCACGCACCGTTCCCGGCTTTCCGTCACCGAGCAGGTTATTGAGAATCTGCCCCATCACGCTCTTCGACTTGGGCATCGAGCCTCGCTTGAGCATTTCATAGGAGGGACGGATCGACTCGTCCGACCGGCCGAACCCCTGCAGCACAAGCCGGCCCGGAAAGAGCGTCTGCAGTTCCTTCACCACCAGGGTGTAGTCAGGCCGCGACAGCAGCGAGTCACCACTTTCGGCGGTGGTCAGCACCCGCTCGAGAATGTCCCGGTGGGAAGCGATCAACAGATGGCCATGGGAAACGGTCACCGCCGAGTGCGGCAGGAGTTTTTCCTCTTTCTCTCGCAGCCGCCGCCGCCGGTCGCGGCGGTCATCGTCATCGTCGGCATGGGCAATCCCGCCACCGGGCGTCTCGATTTCGAGCTTCGGGATCTCCATGGACCGATCGATCAGTTCCCAGATCACCACGCCATGAGCCTCGATCCGTCGCATGTCGGGATCGGTCGCCATGCTCTTGCCGACGGTGGCCGCAACCTTTTCGGGGTCGGCCGCCTCAATCGCGATCACCAGCCGCTCACTATCGACGCCGATCGGCTCGACGTAGTCGCCCAGAATGGCAACCCGCGTCCCCAGTCCGGCAATCAGGTCGGTTTCGACATCGATCTGCGGGCCATCGGGATCCTCCTTGAGCGAAGCAATGACGTCGTCGAAGACCCCCTTCTCGCCGACGATGTCGTCCACCAACGACTCAGCCGAGTGAAACGCTGTCTCGATATCCCACTGCAACGCCGACCAACTGGAGGCGTCTGCCGGCACCCACGCGGGCGGCTCGATGGTGTCGGTGTCGGGAAACCGCAGCATCCGGGCGGCCAGATCGTAGCGGTCCGGCGAGGCCGGGTCGCGGCCGGGCAGCGGGGGGGCATAGACGATCGTCTGGTGACGCAGTTCCCGGGGCCCGTCGTCGAAGATCAGGGCACCACCCATCGACTTGACGGCATCAAACCCCTGCCGGCCGAGAATCTCAACATAGTCCGGTCCCTTGCGGCGATCCTGCGGCGGGTGGGTGGACTTGTAGGCAGTGGCGAACGTGAACGGATCGACAAACCACCGCAGCGTTGCTGCCGCCGGTGGCAGGCCTTCCAGGGATCGCTCGGCGACGCTTGTGAATGTTGTCAGTGATGCGAGCGAATCCTGTCGGCCCGTCTCCAGCACGGTCAGCACATGATGCACTTGGACCGGATCATCACCGACGACCAGGGCCGATTCCTGGTGAACGACTGCCACGAGTCGCTCGGCGGGTGCGGTTTCGGTCTCCTCATCATCAGCCCGCGGCTCCTCCGGGGGCAGCCGGTAGACCTTGATCACTTCCTGATAGTCAGCCAGCCGCTGGGCCTGCTGCTCGAGCAGGCGGGCATCGATCTGCTCGAGAAGCTTGCGGGTTTCGTCGTCGTGGCCGGTGGTATCGACCAGCAGCACGGTGGCCAGCCGATCGGGTTCGGGCACAATCGCTGCGAGTGCAATCTCGCCGCCGGGCACCTCACCGAGATCTTCGAGTGTCAATCCAAGCTTGCCCAGCCGCCGCTTCCCAGCCTTGGAAAGCTGCTCACGGAAACTCTTGACGAAGGCCTCCATGCTGGGGTCCTGCAAAAGTTTGCCGTACTGGGTGCGGTCAAAGCTCTCCTGGAGCGCAAGCGGATCGGCAATGCTCAACCAGGCCGCGGTCGTGGCGGGAAACACCGTTTCGCTCGGTTTGAACGCCGGTTCGGCCGCCGCCGGACTCGCTGCCAGCACAATCGCCACCACGGCAAGGCGAGCACGTCGCCGGTTGCTGGTGACCGGGGCCCATTCACTCGCACGAGGGCTCGTCATTCCGTCCACAGATGCACTCCTTCGGATTCCGTGAGCCGGCGGGAACTCCACACGTTTCCGGCCAAACCATCGACGTGAGCCACCGGGGCGGGAGCCGGACGCACCAGACCCAAGGCCTGATGGAACCGACTGCCCACGTTTGTAGTCGCCGGGGAGTGTCTCAGGCTTGCCCATTTTTCTCAACATCAACTTTCCGGCGGTTTCGGTCGCTTTCCCGCCAGAAACACTCAAACCGCTGCCTGCCAGAGCCAGACACCACCAACCAACAGGCCGAGGCCGATGGTGAGGGCCGTTTCGCCCCGATCGCTGGCGACGCGGGCGGCGACACAGCCACCACCGGCCACCGCCGCCCCGGCTGCAAGGCCGGCCACCGTCAGCAGGGCCGGCACCGCCGCCGGATGACCGACCGCCACCACCGCCACGACCAGCGGTGGCCAGAGCATCAGGACACCATGGCCGACCAGCACGACGGTAGCCTGCAGGCCGGGCGAGGGCACCGCCAGCAGGCTCTGGATAAAGTCTGCCGCCGCAGGAAGCGGCGACCGGCACCCCCGAAAACCCTCGGCGTTTTCGGGGATTGCCCGGGTGGAAAAAGGCCATGGCCGGCTTTTTCCACAGGCAGCCAGAAAACCTGGCAGGGCAGTGCCGGGGCGACCCGTGCTGCCGATGAGACTCCGCCAGCCGCGGACCACCTCGCGGCCGTCGAGCAGCGCGGCAGCAGGCAGCCCAAAAGCCCCGAACACCGCTGCCGCCAGCAGCCCGTAACGGCCCGCTGATGCCGGATCGAGCAGCAGCCAGCCGATCATCCCGCCGAGTGCCAGCAGCATCGCGACACTTCGCAGAACACGCCGCCACCAGCTGCGGGCCGGCACCACTCCCAGCAGGCCGATCGCCGCCAACCTGTCAGGCCGCCGCGGCCCGGAAGCGGCGGCAAGGGGAAGCTGGCGGGGCAGGAGGCCGCCGATCGCCCCCCCGCCGGCCAAGTGCAGCCACTGGGCGAGGCCAAGCAGGCTGCCCGCCATCACGAGCCAGCAGCCGACGCCGACCAGCAGCAACGGCCACTCGCCGCTGGCAGGGACGAGGCTTCCCGTAGCGGCCATGCCCGCTGACGCGAGCCAGCCGGCCAGCAAGGTCGCAGTGGCGGTATCGGCAGCCGACAGCCCGGCCAGCCGGAAGCCGCCAGTCGTCAGGGCTGTCAGCCCGGTTGCTGCCGCACCGGCGGCGACTCCCGTCACCGTCAACTCGGTTGGGTTCCCGCGAATCGCCGAACCGGCTGCCGCCCCCCCGAGGCCGAGCAGCGGCCAGCACAGCCGACACGCCAGCCAACCGCCGGCAGAGGGTAGGGCCAGGGGCTGGCGACTGAAGCGGTACCAGCCCCCGCGTTGAAGCATGAGGCCGGCATCCCAGACCGGAAACGTCGCCGGCAGTTCACCGATCGCGACCACGGCCGCTGCCGTCATCACCGCGGCGGTCGTCGCACTCACCGGGAGCCCCTCGGCAGCGAATGCGAAGGCGGCAGCGGCCACTGCGACCGCCCCCCAGGATGCCGGCCGACGGACATCATGCCGCAGCCGGATGGCCGCCACAGACCAGCTCGACCAGCCCCTCCCCGGCCGAAATGCGGCAGTCTGCGGCATGGCCTTTCCTCACCGCCGGGGGCGGACGGTTCCCTGCACCCGCAGCGGCAGCCCCAGAATCCGCAGGAAGCCCTCGGCGTCGGTCTGGTCGTACGAGCCGCCCCCTTCCATCGAGGCGATCGCTGCATCGTAGAGGCTTTCGCTGCTCTCCCGGCTTTTGACCAGCATGTTGCCCTTGTAGAGCGAAAGCTCGACCGCTCCGGTCACCGGCCGCTGGGCCTCGCGGATGAAGGCGAGCAGGGCATCCATTTTCGCGCAGTACCAAAAGCCGTAATAGATCGACTCGGCCACCTCGGGCGAGAGCCGGTCTCGCAGGTGCACCAGATCGCGGTCGAGGGTCAGCTGCTCGACCAGTCGGTGGGCCTCGTACAGCAGCGTCATGCCGGGGGCCTCATAGACCCCACGGCTCTTCATACCGACCAGCCGATTCTCGAGGATGTCAATCCGGCCGATGCCGTTGCGGCCGCCAATTTCATTGAGGGCAAGCACCATCTCGTGCGGCGGCAGCGGCCGGTCATTGAGCCGAACCGGCACGCCTGCCTCAAACGCCAGCCGAATCGTCTCCGGCGTGTCGGGGGCCTCCTGCGGCGACACCGACATGCCGAAGTCAACCAGGGCATAGCCATCGGTGTCGAGTTCCTCGAGCAGTCCCGCCTCGTAGCTGGTGTGCAGGCAGTTCTCGTCAGAGCTGTAGGGTTTTTCTTTCGAGGCCTTCACCGGAATCGACTTCTCGGCACAGAACTCGATCAGCTCCTTGCGGCCCGGGAAGCGATCGCGGAAGGCGGCGATCCGCCAGGGGGCGAGCAGTTCGATCGTCGGGTCGAGGGCCTCGGCCGCCAGCTGGAACCGACACTGGTCGTTCCCCTTGCCGGTGGCCCCGTGGGCAAAGACGGTCGCCCCCTCGGCGTGGCAGATCTCAACGCAGACCTTGCTGATCAGCGGTCGGGCGATCGAAGTTCCCAGCAGGTAGGTGCCCTCGTAGCGGGCCTGCCACTGCAGCGTCGGAAAGGCAAAGTCGCGGCAGAGTTCCTCGCGGGCATCGACCAGTAGCGCCTTGACCGCCCCGCAGTCACGGGCCTTCTGCAGCGTCGCCTCCCGGTCCTCACAGGGCTGGCCCAGATCGACATAGACGGCAACCACCTCATAGCCCTGTTCGATCAGCCAGCCGAGAATGACCGAGGTATCGAGACCGCCGGAGTACGCGAGGACACATTTTTTCATCGAGGTACTGACTTCCTTCCGATTGTGGAGAACTGGCCGGTTGGCCTTTGCCGTTGCCAAAATGTGCCAGAAAACGGGCCCCGGGCCAATCCTGCCGGGCAATTGCCTCAGACCTCATGCACCATGGCCATGTTGTGGCC
>CALAZQ010000217.1 GCA_937926325.1 uncultured Planctomycetaceae bacterium
GCTCGCTCCTGTTGCCGCATTGAAGGCGATGAGGAAGCGGTTTGCGTTGATGGCAAGCTTCTCCGCGTGGTTCCGCTCGTTCTCCCCTTTTTCTGCCGTTCACGAGGCGGGTGAGTCCGCGACTTGCCCGCAAAAGGGAGCCGAAGCCAACTGTTCGGCTGCTGCCGACGGGCGAGATGCTTGTGAAAGTGCCGTTGACCGTCCTATCCTTTGACCGCGACTCACCGACCGGACAACGGTTGCGGAAGTGCCATTGACCGGGCTATCCTCCGGTGGTGTGAGCCGACAGGCTTCGCCATGCGATACCTATCGGACAAGAATTATGCCTCTAGATATCCGAGCCATAATGCCGGCTACGTGGAATTTGCCTGGCAATACCTCCTTTGTCCAAGTGCGAAGCCGGCTCAAGATCATTGGGGGGATGGAAACTTTCCAGGGATGTACAACAATTATGCTCTTAACATTCGGGCGTTCGCCCAACGATGGGATCGCTACAGATGGGGTTCCCACTGTTTTACGCCTTACACTCGACTGGACAGTTTTACCAAACCCTCGACAACTATTTGGATGACTGAGACTCAAAATTTGACCAACGTCCCCTGGAGAACTTTAATCATTGGCCCGACACTTAGTATCCCTCCTTTTTATGGGCACAACCATAAAATGAACCTTCTTTATGCAGATGGTCATGTTGATGCCTATGGCATAAATGAATGGAATTTCGGTGCGGCCTATCAAGGACTGGATAATGGCCGCCAACGCAGGGTGCCATGATTCCGGTTCAAGCAAAGGAGACTCTCGAATCAATTTGCTGACGGACACGAATTCAAGGGACAAGAAAAAGATGAACAGACACATGAAGAGACCGCAAAGAAGATGGCACATGAAGCGAATATATTCACTTTTCGCCGGGATTCTGGCAACGGCATCGCTGTTTGCCGCTGGCGCGCCTCCCCCCTATTCGCCGGCCCCGGGACATGACAAGCTCCCGGTCATATTCTGGGCCCACTATATGACAGTGGTCGGGACTACTGAGATCGACCAGAATCTGCATAGCCACGGCGGCACCGACGTGTTTCCTTTCGTGACGTGCGGCCCGGATTCCGCGGAGCAGCACATCCGCTACGCCTTGGAATCCGGCATCAACGGTTTCCAGATGTTCCAGGGTTGCCCTCCCAGCATGAAAGCAGCCGCCGAGAAGATCTTTGCGGAGACCGGGCAGCGCTTCTACCTGAATATCCAGTGGGCAGAAGAGGTGGGTGGCGATTTCAACACGGCGGTACACAGGATAGGAACCTACGCGAGCGCGCATCGTGACGACCCGCATATTTTTCGCGTCGACGGCAAACAAGTCCATTTCTTCTATCACGGAACGGGCTGGGCCGGCAAAGATCAAGAGCTTTTCCCGAAGGCCAAGGAAATCATCAAAGAGAAGTTCGGTGTCGAGGTTCTTTTTGTCCCATTCGATAACTACATGTCGGACAGATTGCTACTCGACCGCCCTGAACTAAAACTCGGCAACTGGCCTTTTCTCGAGAAGCCGCAGCCAGGGCCGCCGCAGTGGCTGCAGAAAACCACTTGGGACGGGATCACCCCCTGGGGGCCCCAGGACACCCCGTGGCAATTGGCTCAGATGCTTCGCGACCGGCTGCAAGCCGGTCCCAACCAGAACTTTCTCTACATGCCGCAGATCGTTCCCGGCTATGATAGTTCCAACCGCGTGTGGCAGGCCATCCATTGCCCGGCTTACGGGATAAAGGTCTTCCGCGACAACTTGCGCAACTGGGTCAGGCTGGGCTTCCGCCAACTGAGCGTCATCACCTGGAACGACATGAGCGAAACCATGGTGCTTCCCTCCACCAGAAGTCCATTCGGATTCGCCCAGATCGGCCGCTACTACCACCAGTTGGCCGTCGATGGCACCAGCCCGTTCCCGGAGCCAAAAGTCATCGTCTCCTACGACCCCGAAACCATGTACGGCGATGAGTTGTATTTTCAGTTTCTCATCATCCCCGAAACCGATGCGGTAGACTCCGACTACATCTGCAATGTACGTTTCGAGGATCAAAATGGGGAAGAGGTGGCCTCGCTGACAACGCGCGCCAGCGTTCCCGATCAGCAGACCGACGCCTTGACTGAGGCGCGACTGGGCACCACACACCTGGCGGGTAACGTCGAGGTTCTGTCCCCCGTGGTGTCCGTCTTTCGCACCGACCGGCACAACCATCGGCGCAAGCTCCTCTTCAGCACTCGCCGTCTGGCCCCCATCACCCTGCGTTACAACCAGATACAGTTTTTCACCCCTTACGCCATCGCCCTCGACAGAGTGGCGGAGACTCTTTCCCTGTCCCTCAGCCACGGCCAATCCCCCTCCCGAGATGTCGAGATGCAGACAGGGAAGTTCCTGCCGCTTCACGTTGCCTACTCAGGAAAAGAACCCCTGCGACGCGTCACGCTGGCCGAAGGCCGCCTCAACCGTGGTGCCTTTCGGGCTGACGACCATCTGGCGACGGACAGCATGAAGCTCTTCTTGAAGATTCGTTCCGAACATGACCTTGAAGGCACCCTCACGCTGACACCGGGAAGCATCCTCGAAGTGGCCAACTCCCGGCGCGGCGTGACTCCGGTTGCCGCCGGCACTTGCGAGTTCAAGCTTTCCCGCGGCTTGGCGAATCCCGTAGCTCATTACGACACACCGGAAAAGCCTGTTTTCCGGCTGGAGGCCGCGCCGGACGCCACGCTGCGCCTGATCCCCAAAGGCAGTGCCGAGCCGATCGTCGAAACGACGATCGCCGCCCTCGCCGTCGGCCCGTTGACCGTGCAACGAGTAGTAAACGAGCAACCCACCACCATTCGGCTCGAACTCTCCGTCGATGCCATGGAATTCAATCAGGATTACCCCTTGCCAGAGAGCGGCGAGCAAGTCCGCTATCTGAATGTGGATCGCTATCACGATGCCACGCGCTATTTCCACTCCTGGGCGCTGACCGAGTCGGACCAGATAGCCTATTCCCGCCCTTTGATCCTGCGCCGCATCCCGAAGGACTCCGAGCGCGCGGTCATCGCCGATGGCCGCACCCTTGTGCCGGGCCCGCTGATTCGCACCCGGGGCATCCTGGACGACTTCGTGAACCCATATTCCTCGGCTTCGGCCAATCCCTTCGAATTCTCCGACGTGGGCTTCGTGCAAGTGGAGGCACGGCAGGTGCCATACATTCTGCTGGACTGCGACGAGGGGACAGGTTCTTTGTTGAACAACGGCGGCACGGGCCATCAGATCGGCAGCTCCAGGTTACAAGGCGGGTATGAATGGCTCAGCGACGGCTGGTCCGGCTCCGCCCTCCGTCTCATGAATGGGGGAAGAATAGCCATCCGCTCCAAGAGTTTTCCTCCCGGCGCCTATACCTTCAGCGCCAGAATCAGGGTCGATTCGGCAGCGACCGCGGCCGACCCGGTGGCCGCCGACGGCGACCACTGGCAAGGGATCACGACCGAGGGGCTCCGAATCGACCTGTTGCCGGACGGCCGGGTCAGGGCTCGCCGCGATATCTGCTGGGGCAGCATTGTTGGCGAGGCGATCAGCGGTGACAGCCTAAGCCATGGATGGAACCATCTCTGCGTGACCCATGACCTGCAATCCATCCGGATCTTCTTGAACGGAAAACTTTCCGCGGAGGCACCGGTCTCGAAACCCGGCTATCAGCGGACGCATTCCGCCCCGACGATCGGCTTTGCGGGCATCGCGAAGACGAAGCGGGGAAAAAACGCCCCCACCTTCACCGGAGACACCGATCAGATCGAGATCATCGGCACCGCACTGGATGCCAACGCCGTAAAAGTGCTCTACGACAAAGGACAGTGGATGGCGCAATAATTGTTCCTAGGCACCAGGCAAAACATCTGCGCGCAGGTTCCGCACCGGCAGTTCGTGTTCACCATGCCCAAGCGGTTCCGCTTGTACTTCCGCTTTGGACCGGCTTGCCGATCTCATCCCGCAGCCGCGAAAACAACAATCGGCTTGAGGAATGCGATCATTGCGTCAATGCCGAACCCGAGTAGCTCCTGGCGATCCTCGGAATCCCTTAGCTCTTCAAGAATAAGGATTCGGGCTGCTAGTTCGTGCCAAAAATCCAAGATGTGCGACTCATCGGAAAAAACGACTTCTGTCACTTCCTGTTCTTCGGCACGGTCGGCCGGACTTTCGGAAGTTTCAGCCGTGTCGAGCTGATCGTCGACTTCATCAGTAGATTTCTCAGACCCTGACGCCGGCACCTCGATGCGTTGCTTCAGTTGGTTAATCAGTTCAATGCTTACCGCATGCGTGCGGAGATCCGGAACGCGCGTCTCGAGGAGGAGCTTCACGTGCTTCATACATTCAAGCAACGACATACTGGAGAAATCCGGCACCTCGATCTCAAGAAATCCGGGTATCGCCGCTTGGTTGTCGGTCGATGTCGACGGGACAAACCGTACAGATCCGCATAGATCGGCCTGAGTCGCGCAAAGCAGCGGATTTTGGATGACGTTGTGTGGGTCCCTCATGAAAGCGACTAAGTCGTCTATTCGTTTCTCGTTTTCGTCACGCTGAAATCCCGTCGTCTCAGCGTCGTCGCTTGCGCGTTTTTTTTGCGGCACGCCAGCCCACTCGTCGATTTCGGTGGCAGGGGCCGAAAACAAGACCAGCTGAACG
>CALAZQ010000218.1 GCA_937926325.1 uncultured Planctomycetaceae bacterium
CTGCACGGGCTGCACCGAGCCCGAGTTTCCCTTCTACGACCTGGCCCCCGGCACCGTCTTCAAGACCCAGAAGATCGCCGGTGTGATTCCCAAGGACGGCCAGACCGGAACCGGCAAGTTGTCGTATCTCGCCCATGCCGCGGCGGCCAAACTGGCCGCCCCCCAGTGGTCCAAGGAAGACATGTTCGTCGTGTAGGTGTCCGCTGCAGGCTCACCGCAAGCAGAAATCGATCAAGCCAGTATCCAAACTAAAGGAGGAACTCATGGCCACTGTCACCGCCGAACCGGTCCCGATGCGAATCAGCCCCCTGGGCCGTGTCGAAGGGGACCTCGACCTGCGAATTGAGGTGACCGATGGCGTTGTCACCAATGCCTGGACCGAAGCGAGCATGTTCCGCGGCTTTGAAATCATCCTCAAGGGCAAGGACCCGCAGGCCGGCCTGATCGTCACGCCGCGGATCTGCGGCATCTGCGGTGGCAGCCACCTCTACAAGGCCTGCTATGCCCTCGACACCGCCTGGCGAACGCACGTGCCGCACAATGCCACGCTCGTCCGCAACATCGCCCAGGCCTGCGAGACGCTGCAGTCGATCCCGCGGTGGTTCTACGCCCTGTTTGCCATCGACCTGACACACAAAAACTATGCTCACCTGCCGGAATATGACGAGGTCTGCAAGCGGTTCTCGCCCTTCGTCGGCACTGGCTATGAGAAGGGCGTCACGTTGTCGGGCAAGCCGGTCGAGGTCTACGCCATCTTTGGCGGCCAATGGCCCCACTCAAGTTTCATGGTGCCCGGCGGTGTGATGTGCGGGCCGAACCTCTCTGATGTGACCCGGTCGATCGCCATCCTCGACTATTGGAAACGGGAATGGCTCGAGAAGGAGTGGCTCGGCTGTTCAATCGACCGTTGGCTGGAAAACAAGTCGTGGGAGGACGTCTGGGCCTGGGCCGAAGAGAACGAAAGCCAGCACAACAGCGACTGCGGTCTGTTCTTGCGGTTTGCCAAGGCGGCCGGCCTTGATCAGTACGGCCAGGGCTGCGGCAAGTTTCTTGCCACCGGCACCTACTTCCAGCCGGAACTCTACGACCGGCCCACGATCGACGGCCGCAACGCCGCCCTCATCACCCGATCAGGAGTCTACGACGGCGAGGAATACCATGACTTTGACCATCTGCATGTCCACGAAAGCACCGCCCACAGCTTCTTCAAGGGCGACACCTATCTGCATCCTTGGCACGGGGTGACCGACCCGATCGACCCGGCCGATGGCAAGAAGCAGGGGAAGTACAGTTGGGCGAAGAGTCCCCGGTATGAGGTGCCGGGCAAGGGGCCGATGCCGCTGGAGGCGGGGCCACTGTCGCGGCAGGTGATCGCCGGCCGGCAGGGGGCGGCTGCCCACCAGGATCACGACCCGCTCTTCCTCGACGCCATCACGACAGCCGGGCCGAGCGTGCTGGTGCGGGTGATGGCCCGGATGCACGAGGCCTGCAAGTACTACAAGCTGGTCGAGGGCTGGCTGGGGGCGATCGACCTGCACGAAGACTTCTACACCAAGCCGGTTGAGCATGCCTCGGGCAAGGGCTTCGGCGCCACCGAGGCGGCCCGTGGGGCGTTGGCCGACTGGATCGTGATCGAGAATGGCAAGATCGAGAACTATCAGGTGATCACGCCGACCGCCTGGAACATCGGGCCGCAGGACGGCCACGAGGTTCATGGGCCGATGGAGCAGTCGTTCATTGGTTCACCGATCAAGGATCCCACCGACCCGGTCGAGATGGGCCATGTCGCTCGGTCGTACGACTCGTGCCTGGTCTGCACCGTGCATGCCTATGACGGCAAGTCGGGTCGGGAGCTGGCCAGCTTCCGGATTGGTGAAATGGGCTGAGCTTCGTCGGGACGACAGGAGCGTGGAGGTGCGTGATGGTTGATGATGGCGATCACCCGGCTGCTGGCCCGCCGGTGCAGACGCTGGTCATCGGCTGCGGGAACATTCTGCGGGGCGATGATGCGGCCGGCCCGGTGCTGATCCGGCGGCTCTGGGAACGGGGGCTGCCGGAGGGGGTACGGTGTGCGGACGGTGGCACCGGTGGCATGGATGTCGCCTTCCAGATGCGGGGCGTGCCGGAGGTGATTCTGGTTGATGCCTGCCGGTCGGACAGTCCGCCCGGCACGCTGTTCCGGCTGCCCGGCGAAGAAGTCGAAAACCTGCCGCCGCTGACCGGCATCAACATGCACGCCTTTCGCTGGGATCATGCCATCGCCTTTGGCCGCTGGCTGTTAAAGGATGACTATCCCGCCTCGGTGACGGCCTATCTGATCGAGGGTGAGAACTTTGAAGTTGGTGAGGGGCTGTCGCCAGCGGTCGATGCCGCAGTCGACCAGCTCGCCAGTGCCCTGCTGGCTGAACTGACAGACCGCCCGGCTGTGCCGACGGGGCACTCACCATGACCACCACGGCACACCTGCCAACGACGCCACAGGCCGGCAACTGCCCGCTTGAAATCACCGCCGAGGGCAGTCTGCGGCTGGGCTGTGAGGCTGCCGCCCGGTTCTTTCCCGATGATGCGTTGGTGGTGCTCTGCGGAAAGCCGCAGCAAGACGGTTGCCGTGAGGTGCTGCTGCTGCCAACCCGCGGGGCGGCTGGGGGTGGCCTGATTCTCAAGCAGCGAAACGCCGCTGGCGACCGCAGCGTGTTGGTGGCCGAGGCGTTTGGGTTTGCCC
>CALAZQ010000219.1 GCA_937926325.1 uncultured Planctomycetaceae bacterium
CGGGGACCGCCCGCCTTAGCATGCTCGGCCTGCCGGTGGGCGTGACCGCGGTCGGCCCACCGCCCACGATTGATAGCAGCACGTCCGACGTCACCGTCGAGCTTGAGGCCCGTGACGAAGCCCTGCTCGGCATGGTCGGGGAACTGACCTGTGAACTCGAATTCAACATCGACGGCGAAGCCGTCAGCCTCCGGACCGGCAACGGCCGACTGCGAATCGACCCCCGCCGGGAATGAGATTCGCGGTCCTGCCTATCCAACACCCCCTCAGAGAAACACTGAAAAACTGATGAAAACTGTCACCGCCCTCGCTTTGGGAATGCTCACCATGGCTGCCGGCGTGGCCGCCGCGGAACCCGCTGCTGCTCCCAGCTTTCGCCAAGATGTGATGCCCGTCTTTTTCCGGGCAGGCTGCAACGCTGGCACCTGCCATGGCTCGGCCCGGGGGAAGGACGGCTTCATGCTCTCCCTGTTTGGCTACGATCCTTCAGGGGACTACCGCCGCATTGTCTCCGAGATGCCCGGCCGCCGGGTCAACACCGCCGTCCCTGAGCAGAGCCTGCTGCTGTTGAAGGCAACCGGCAAGGTCTCTCACACCGGCGGAAAACTCTTCGACCGCGATAGCGACCTGTATGCCACCCTGCGGAATTGGATTGCGGCCGGCGCGACCGACGATGTGGGTGAGGTGGCCGATGTGGCGGGCATCTCGGTCTCAGACACGTCATTGCTCTTTGAGAGGGCCGGTGGTGAGTCGAACGTACGGGTAACGGCCAGCTATACCGACGGCTCAACCCGCGATGTCACTGCTTTGTCCCTGTTTGGCACCAACAACCCCAGCGTGGCGGAGATTGACACGGCCGGACGGGTGACCGCCAAGGCTGCCGGCGACACCACCGTCTTTGCCCGGTTCAGCCGGTTCACCGTCGGGGCGGAGGTAATCGTCCTCGCTGACGATCCTGGCTTTGCCTGGCCCAGCCCGCCTGAGCACAACTTCATCGACCGGCTCGTTTTTGACCGGCTAAAGAAATTGCGGATCGCACCCTCAGAGATCTGCGATGACGAGACCTTCCTGCGCCGCGTCACGCTCGACCTTGCCGCTCGGCCACCAACGGTGGAGGAATATCACGCCTTCATGAATGACGGCTCGGCCGACAAGCGGGCCAAGAAGATCGATGCCCTGCTCGCCAGCGAGGACTTCACCGACTACTACACCGCCCTCTGGAGCGAACTCTGCCGGGTTGCCAGCCACGACTACACCGGCCGGGCCGATTCGCACAAGCCGGCCAACGCCTTTGTGGCCTGGCTCCGGGAGCAGGTGGCGGCCGACCGGCCCTTCGATGAGGTTGTGGCCGACATGGCCACTGCCGTTGGCAGCACCAACGTCGACGGTCAGACCGGGCTCTACACGATGCTCATCCACAACTACAACCTCGACCCGAAGGTGATGGCTGCCGACTTCTCGCAACTGTTTCTCGGCGTGCGGATGCAATGTGCCGAATGCCACAACCATCCCTTCGACCGCTGGACAATGGACGACTACTACGGGTTTGTCAGCTTTTTCACCTGCGTCAAGCGGAAAAAGGGGAGTGACGGTCGCGATCGCCGCGTGATTTTTGACCCCACTGCAGCACCAGCCAAGCACGCCTTGGACGGCCGCCCTGTCCCTGCCAAACTGCTCGGAGTGGTCGAGCCAGTCGCTGGTGACGGTGATCCGAGACGGGCTCTCGCTGGCTGGATTCGCGACCCCAGCAACGATCTCTTCAACCGCAATATCGTCAACCGACTCTGGGCCCATCTCTTCGGTGTCGGCATCGTCGATCCGGTCGATGACTTCCGGGCCACGAACCCGCCCGCCAACGGGCCACTGCTCGACGGTCTGGCCACCCGGTTCGCGGAACACGGCCGTCGGATTCGCCCTTTGATTCGTGACATCTGCAACTCGCGGGTCTACCAGCTTTCAGCGGAGCCGACGCCATCAGCTGTCGGCGACCAGCGACAGTTTTCCCACGCCATGCTCCGCCGCCTGCGGGCCGACGTGCTGCTCGACTCGATCGTCGCGGTCACCGGCGTCCCCCGCTCACTGCCGAAGTCACCCAAGGGCACCAAGGCGATCAACTATATCAATCGGGGGTACGGTCGCCATGCCACCGGTGACTACGTGCTTGACACGTTCGGGCAATCAGCCCGGAAGACCGTCTGTGCCTGCGACACCAAGACCAATCCGTCCCTGCCGCAGGTGATGCACCTGCTGGTAGGTGACACTGTCAGCCCCCGGGTCCACACTGCTGCCACGAACGGTGTGCTGAAACAGATCATCGACGAGCACTCCAGCCCTGAGGGGGTAATTGAGGCAATTTTCATCCGAGCCCTTTCGCGGCGGCCGACAGCAGCCGAGATGGAGACGATGCTCCAGGTCGCCGCCGACGGCGGCAGCCC